>CAYLIX010000008.1:0-6461 GCA_964383775.1 uncultured Planctomycetia bacterium | reverse complement strand
CAAACCATCGTCTTTGTTACAAACCAAAATTCTGTGTTTAGATCTCGTGGAAAGAGCTGTCCATGTAGACCATATGCAGCCGCCTATGAAGGCTGATGATTATTATAAAGCACTCAGGACTTTAGATAAAGATGGAAGAGATGCATTAAGGCAAGAGCAGATCAATGAGATACTTAAATGGGCTGTAGAGGCCATTCAATTGGGCTTTACATCCTTTGCTGTAGATGCCTCTACGCTCACCAAGCTTAGTGGAAAGAGTGCAGAGACACAATTGGATGAAGTGATAAAGATAACGAGAGAAGTATTAAAGACCATATATGAAGAATGCAGAAAGCTCGGTATAAATACAGGTATGGAGATTGAGGAGGGAGATGTAGGTAAAGAGAAGAGCACGCCTAAAAAGGCCAAGACACTCTATGATGGTGTAGCTCAATATAAGGAGCTTACAGATGAGTTTGTTGCACTTGGCAAAAAATTGGGCAGAGATTTCTCAAAGGAACCCCTGACAGATATCATTGCATTGAATCTCGGGTCTTCACACGGATATGATTTCTGGAGCGAAGATGAGGAGGGAGAAGCAGATACCTTAAAAGAGTATGATAGAGATACGCTCGACCTTGATCTTGCAAGAGAGATTAGTGATGAGCTTAAAAAGGCAGGATTAAATATAGGATTGGCATTGCATGGATTCTCAGGCACGCCTATTGAGCAGGCAAGAGAATTTATTGGCAAGGGTATTGCAAAGGTCAATATCAGCACAGACTGGCAAGCCATTATATGGAAGGTGCTTTATGAGTATTATCCAGCACTCTACAGAGAACTGTTCGATGAATCTAGAAAGCTTGCTTTACTGGAGAAGGCAAAAGAAGACAAGAAACCAGCTGACAAAAGAAAGCACATACCCGTTACAGATGATGCTGATTATGATTTTGAACATGCCCGCAATCGTATTATCTTTAAGGTTGGCGGCGCGAGGAAGATATTCCGAAAAGAAGAGCATCATGAGTTTTTAGAGAGGATAACAGAAGCACTTAAGAATGGTAACGTAGTAAAGCGTATAGCAAAGGAACAAGCCCAGGATGACCATGTACGGGCGCAGCTTACATATGATGATCTGGCAAAACCCATCACTGCCCTTGAAGCAATAGAGATGCTTACAGAAAACAGGGTAAGTGATCTGCTTAACGCGTTAAGAGAGGGTGGCATAGGAAGGATTGCAGTAGATAGAGAGCGCGAGCTCCGTTTACAAGAGTGGCAAGTAAAGGCAATGGCAGATCTTGTAGAGGCAGAGACACAGTTTGATATGCCTGGTCAGCTTGAATGGGTACCTGAACAGGTAGGTGAGGCGCTCCGTCTTAAGAAGGGCACTAAAGAGGAACGCGCAAGAACCATAACCAAGGCTCGTAATGGGCTCTGGGGGTATGATGATGCAAGGAGTGCTACAAAAAAACCAGGCCAATTAGCAACGCTATTTGGCGACTTTGAGCTGGATGATATGGCGCATGATGCCTTAAATAGAGCAACTGAAAACAAAGTAGGTGAAGCCCAGGTAAGAATAGTAAAAAATATGAATTTCAATCTTTCACGTGTCCCTAAAAAGAGGCATGATCTTAAGATATATTCTATTGAGGGCTGGATAGAAGAATTCAAGAAGTTCTACCGTGAAGCTTTAAAGGCAGAAGGTATGTCTGAATATGAAAGAGAGCTTACTGTAGCAAGAGTTGCATCCCATATTATATCGCATCCTAGCTCATACAGCACTGCAGATGGAAATACTACTCCTTCTATATATATAGACCAGGCATACTTTGACATACTAAACTTTTCAGATAATCGCGAAGAGTTAATGACAGAGCTTGTAAACCATGAAGCACTTCATATAGAGAATATGATTAAACATAATAGAGTTGGTACACATGTTCTTACTGAGAACCAGGTCAATGCACATGCTTCTATAGAGAAGGTAAGGGCTGCTATTAAGGCAGAGACTATACTCATTGTTCAATCAGGCGGTGATTGCGCAGGGCTCAATACTGTAGTTGCAGAGGCAGCGCTCGAAGCGCGTAAACACAATAAGATTGTAGTCGGTGTAATCGAAGGCTTTGAAGCCTTGGCAAGGGATAAGGAAGGTTTTGCAGCAAGCCTTATGCCTATTGATGAAGATTATGCAAAGAGGATTATGTATAGACCCAGCACTGAACTTAAGTCTGCAAGGATAGATCCATTTGAAGATGCAAGAGTACTTAGGCATACCCTGGCAAATGCTAATGGATATGGCGGTATCATAGTAACGGGTGGAGATGACCACTGTAAAGTGGGCATGAAACTTGGCAAGACACTGGAAGAGATGAAGTCTAATACTAAGGTAGTCGCTATACCAAAGTCTATAGATAATGATGCAATGACTCAGATGCTTGGTTTTGAAGAGGCATCAAAGCACTATAGAGACCGTTTCTGGAGAGGTGCAGAGACTGGAAAAGGCTATAAGAAGGTCTTTATTGCTGAGACCATAGGAAGAAAAGCAGGATGGCTTGCATTGGCGACTGGTGACAGGAGTGAAAGCGCTATTGACGAGCTTAAGAGATCAGGGCTTGGCAAAGAGCTCGGTAATGACAAGATAGACCATGTAAAAGATACAATAATGACCTTTATACCAGAGCAGGCCATTACCATAAAGGGCATATTGACAAGGGCCAAGCAAATACTGGATGCAAAAGGTGTTATAAACATAGCTTGTTCTGAAGGGTTACGCATCAATACAGAGGCAGATTCATTATGGAAAGAGCTCCTTAAAAAGAACCCAATGCTTGCAGCAAAGGCAAAAAAAGATAGTGATGTTGATGAACATGGCAATAGGACCTTTGCATCAGAGGCAATGAGTGAATACTTAATAGGAATACTCTCTACAGAATGGAATGACGACAGCCTGAATCTTGGCCTTGAGATAAATCAAATACGACATAGTGTACTGGGATTCATATCAAGAGGTCTTAAGCCTGGCAACCGCGCCCTTACTATAGCAAAGAAGTCAGCAAAGGCTGCTATCAGTACAATAGTAGAGGGTGAATCAGGACGTATAGTAACATACAGCGATAGGATGGATCCATTACAAGAGGACCCCAAGGTCCTGCCTATAGAGGAGGTCCTTGAAGATAAGGATGGTAATAAGCTTACAAAGAACCTTACTACACTTGGAGAAGTAGCTACTCTTTACGAACAGCCGCATGGAGATCCTACTATAGTGAGTATGCCTACAGATCTATATATGGAAGAGGGCTTACACAAAAGAGGCTTTAATGCTTATGGAAATAATGAGCTAAGAGAAGCTGGTGTTGTGGTAGAGAGTGAATATGAGCCACTAGGATACAAAATAGAGGCAAAGATAACGAGAGCAGATAATACTGTAATGGTATATGACAGGGCAATAAAAGTGCTGCGCGAAGACTTCTTAAGCACAGCCATATCTGCATGGGCACATAAGAGGGGTAATATCTTTGAAGTGCCGGATGACACAGGTGAACTTACAAAGACAATAGTCAATGTTACAGACCAAGAGCTTGAGAGCTGGTCAGATGAGGATAAGGCCACCTGGGATAAGATAAAGGACACAATAGTAGTCTTCAATGTGGGTGAAGACTTGTTTGATGAAGCACTTTTGGAAGAAGCCTCTAGAATAAAGAGGGAATATGGAGTAGTCAATATACTGATTCCAAGGGGATATGTATTCAATGAAGATGATCTGGAGTATATATCCGAAGGTAACCCATATCTTGAAGCAAAACTAAATGAAGCAACGCGTCCTGCTGGGACAAGAAGAGGATTGCGCACTGATACTGTCTATGCAGTGAAAGACCCTGCAGACTTTATCCAGGCAGCATTGGTAAAGCAAGAGACAGATACCTTCCCAAAACTGAGCCATGCAAGATGCACAAAACTTGCCGAGGCTTATTATATTGTTTCCGACCCCAGACCAACAACTCAACCAGCACCTATGTCTGTGCAGACTGCTATGGATGCAGGTGTAACCGTAAAGAATATTTCTATACATCCAGTAGGTAGGGTCTATACTATTACGCTCTCTGGTGGCGAAGTAATTACAGGCCGCCTCTTAAGAGCAGATCTTGTTGATGTGCTTAATAACTCAGTGCTTGGAACAGAATTACGCTTCTCTTATGATGCTGGCGGCAAACGCATGAATATGTATGACAGGAATACAGCACATGATGCAGGCAGTTTTAGAACAGATACACATGCTAAGGAAGAGGAAGTTGTAAAAGCTATAAATGATGCATTGACAAAGGTCAGAGAAGCAGGCAGGGCAACGAGTGCGCCTGCAGGTATGTCTGCGCCAGGTAGTGCAACATTAACACATAAAGACGCTGTAGAATTTAAGGATGGTATTTATAAGGATTATGAGCTGGCTACTTCTGAATCCCGGGTAGCACAACTAATTAGACAGATAATAATAGATGAGGCAAAAAAGATAGGCGTTCCTGCGCACAAAATATTCATTGGAACGCCAGATGGTTTTGAGACTACAGAACAGGACACATTATGGGTACAGCTTCTGGGAGAAGACCGCCAGAACCTTAAGTCATTCTGGTTTATAAGCCGTAATTATATAAAGAATCTAGCAAGGTTATACACCATAGATATACAGTGGGCTATGGAGATTGCAAGGTCTGCAATAAAGTACCATGAAAGGACACATCTCTTTCCAGTGCAGCATTATGGCACAGACCGGCCATTTGCCCTTATTGAAGAGACTGAGTTGAATGATTTTCGCATAGATAGCTTTTTAGAAGACCTTGCCATAGATAAGATAGACGGAGTTGATCTAGAGGCCTCTACATATAAAGGCGTTGCATTTAATAAGGTAGAGGTACTTGCATGGGTAGCTGGCTGGGGGCAAGAGAGCATAGATAACGGAATAAACCCCCTTGCCGATAATCTTGCAAAGTTCTTCTTTAACCATATTGTTATTGCAGGCGGCATAGATAGGCGAAGAGATCTCGAGCAGGCCTTTAGCGATTTTATCGATAGTCAGATCGATCCACAACCATTAGTAGGAGCAGGAAACGAAACCACCTTCTTCTGGCTAGGAAGTGACTATTATGAAGAAACCCTTGTATCTCTGCAAGCATATCTATACAAATATTTTGACAAATATGCTAAGGCAATAAAGCCTGATAGGCAGATTACACCAAGGGAATACTACCTTGATATGATAGCTTCTACAGGTGCAGTATTGAATAAAGGAGCCAATGGAATATACCGAGGATCAGATGTATATGATACGCCAGATGGATTAGTCAGGTTTTACATCGGCAAGAGAGATAGTGATCAGTTTGTAATAACTATTGCGCCGAATGTATTCAGAGAAGAACCAGAAAGTTACTTAATTATTAAAGATGTTCTATATCATGGGACTGATTCGTATCGCAGAGGATTTGAAATGAGGGGCTTAGGATTCGTATCAATATGGCCATTATTTAATAGATATGTCGATGACCGCCTAGATATAGAAGCACCGATTATACAGGATGTGACTTATGAGCCAGGAGATAATCCTGTATTAACCATTACAATAGATCCGGCTGTTGAGACAAGTGTTGCTGAACAGGTATATGATTTTAGGACTATAGGCCTGAATGCAACAGAGGATGGAGATAATCCTATCACAAAGATGAAGATCAGGATAGAGTATGGTACTCCACAGGAGGAGGGCGTTGCAGCAGCTACAGATGAGGTAGATGCTGAACCTAGACCAACAACTGCACCAGCAGGCATGTCTATGCCGAATACTGTGGGTGCGGAAGGGGAAGCGAAGGCCCCCTCTTTATTTGATGCAATACTTGCAAGAGCTGATTCTGCACAAGAGTATGTTGATGGTATTGCACAAGTCTTGAGCGCTCAATTGGGTGCTGAAGTTTCTGCAGAACTTGTTGAGCAGGGAAGATCTTGCATATTTAGATTAGTAGAAATTCCTGATGTGCAAGTAAAGATTAATATGAGTTGGGCCCCGGTGTCTAAACAGGCCACTTTAAGTGTATGGTCTAGCGATGAAGCAAGGGCAGCAGTGCAAGAAGCTGAGGCAAAGGAAGATTGGGAGAGGGTAGTTGATGAAATAGATCAATATACAGTCGGTCTTTACTTTGCACAGGATTTAGCAAAAGCTCTAAGATCAATATTGCCAGGTAAGAAGATAGATGGACAGGCAACTTCTTCGCTTAATGAATCAGGAGAAACGATTTATAGGCAGTGGATCAATGTCTATGTAGGTAAGAAACCAAATGAAAAAATACATCGATCAGAAGAATTCAATATTTTTGATCGCAATCCTTCAGATATTAGGGCTAAGATTCAAAGCCTAATAGATGCTGTAAAAGCAGATAGAGATGAAGCTGAACCCAGACCAACAACCGCAGCAGCAGGTATGTCTATGCCGAAGATTGTGGGTG
>CAYLIX010000007.1:3448-17423 GCA_964383775.1 uncultured Planctomycetia bacterium | reverse complement strand
GCACGGATGATGTTTTTGTTGTACGCTTTTAGTCCTGAATGAGAATGGCCTGGGTAGATCATCGCCTTTCTGGACTCTAAGCGTGGAAAAATCGATCGTCTTACCGTCTAATCTTGGTGTAGTGCCGGTCTTAAGGCGTGATATCTTAAGATCGAGACTCTTTAAGCTGTCAGAGAGGCGCGATACTCCTTTGTCACCGATGCGGCCTCCGGAAAAAGATTTAAATCCTATATGTATGAGGCCATTTAAAAATGTACCGGGTGTCAATATAATGGCCTTAGCCTTTACAATCTCTTTAGAGTCAAGCTGTATACCTATAGCTCGTCTCTTCTTAGTCAATACCTCTTCAACAATGGATTCGCTTATATCAAGGTTCGGCTCATCTTCTACTATATTTTGCATATATTTTTGGTACATATGCATATCTACCTGCGCGCGGGAAGATCTTACTGCAGGGCCCTTCTTTGTATTCAACTGTCTGAATTGTATCCCACATTTATCTACGGCCCTTGCCATCTGGCCACCGAGTGCATCGAGCTCTTTTACGAGCTGCCCCTTACCTAAGCCTCCTATGGCAGGATTGCATGACATTGCACCTATTGTATCCTGGCGCATGGTTATTAAGAGGGTCTTCTTCCCCATGCGGCTTGATGCAAGCGATGCCTCTATACCAGCATGCCCTCCGCCGATAACTATTACGTCGTACATCTTCTCTCTCTCTTGATAAAGCCTGATAGGCAGGAAAATAAAAATGCCGCAGCAGCCAATAGCTCCATCGTCTCTTCTACAATAGATTTATGTGGAAAATTTACAAGATTGTCTTCATCTATGATCATAGCCACTATTAAAAGAAGTATGCCGATGAAAAGAAATAGAAAGGGTCTCCATTTTAAGTTCTTTGAGAAGAACTCTTTTATCTTATCTTTATATATGACGATATATTTAATAATATAATAAAAAATGCCCGTAACAGAGGCCGTCGCTCCTATATATATAGCAATAGACGTTATACTGAAAAAACCTGCCCTTCTTATATATCCCCTTATCATTTTAAGTGTACCTATACCTATTGCTAAGATATCATGCAGCCCATCAAATCCTGCGCCGGCAATCCTGGGCTTTGTAATACCAAAATATCTAAAACCCCAGCTTATTTCATCACCCAAAAATATTATGAGCATAAGCGTCATGAATGCCCAGAACCCAATACTTGATTTAGTCTTTATTGCATTATATAAGAGAGGAAGGCAAAGTATCAGCGCAATACCTACAAGTAAGACAGTGCCATTCTCTAAAAACCCATCTTCCTCAGATATTATATCTGCGCACGTAGGATTAAAGATCAAAAGAAGCGATATAGAGATAACGGCGCCAATAGCAATAAAGAGAAAAATATTTTTCATTTACCCAGTATCATCCTTATCGCTACAAATAGCATTACAGATCCGAAAACCCTCTTTAAAAGAAGTGTAGGGAGCTGCTGCGCAAAATGCGCGCCCAATAACCCGCCGGCCACGAATCCCAGGCATGCCAATGCCGCTATACCGATCTTTACATTGCCTGCGTGATAATATCTCAGGGCTGCCAAAAATGTTATCGGAGGCACCATCATTGCCAGGGCAGTGCCCTGGGCCTGGTGTTGTGTAAGGCCTAATAAGAATACAAAGGCCGGCACTATTACTATGCCTCCACCCAAACCTAAAAATCCGCCTACTAAACCCGCAACAAGACCTATTGCAATGTATATTGTTGTATGCATAACACCTCCAGTTCTATAATCCCAGGAATTTAATGGCCACGCCGCACAAGACTATCGTTGCACCTGCCAATGCATGCACATACCGCTGAAATCTTTTAAGGGGCAGGATCTCTATACCTAATGATGCAATCATTACAATACTCAGCATAGTAATGATTGTTACAATACCAAAGGTCGCTGTTACGCCGATAAGTCCGAGCAGGCTCTTCTTTGCAGCAGGATACATAAGTATGGGTATAAGTGGTTCACACGGCCCTAGTACAAATATAGTAAATAGAACCCATGGGGTAATACTCTTTGCGCCCTCTTCTGTATGAATGTGCGCATGGTCTCTTCTATGGGCATGTTCATGCGTATGCAAAGATGAGTCTTTGTGCATATGTGAGTGCGAGTGAGGTCTATTTTTGATGAGCCGCCTTATACCCCAGATAAAATATGCAAAACCAAACCCTATCAATGCCCAGGCAGCCAGATCCCCCCTTATGGCCTCAAAGGTTTCAAGCTTCATGACAGCTACACCGAGAGCTATTCCTGCTATACCGAGAACTATAGAGCCCAATACATGTCCAATCCCGCATAAGAGGGTTATGATGGCTGTCTTTAGGAGAGACCATCTCCTTGCCTTAGCCATTACTATAAATGGCAGATAATGATCTGGCCCGAATAGAGTATGAAAAAACCCTATGGATGCCGCTGTTATATATAAGACTGTCATATCATTATTCATAATCTACCCGCTTAAAAGTCGATCTGTCCTCTCATGCTTATAATATTTACGGGACCATCATCTTCGCCGTTTGGATTCCATACAAGCTGATAATCCGGAGAGATGTGTATGTGGTCATTGACTTGAAAATTATAATAGGCCTCTACATGGCCTTCCGGGTCATCTGCATTACCTGCGTCACCATATTCATCTCCTGGTATATCCATACCTACTGCAAGGCCCAGGTAGTCATTCTCTCTGCCCCATGGATCCCCTTCAAACTGCAATCCAGTAGACCATGCCCACTCTATTAAGGATACATCCGGGTCTTGCCAGCCAAATCGCGTAAATATGGTAAGGCGGTCTGATATGGATTGATCAAAGCTCGTCCCAAATCCAAAGTTCTGGTCTGTGGTATCTGTTACATCGATCCACTGTGTATGGTTGGAGTCGTTATACCATGCATATACCCTGTAATTTCCTTCTCTTTCGAGAAGATTCGGTTTTATATTGAGCTGGCTGAATACAAAATAGTCTTCTAATAGATCCTCCCAGTCATCATCGCCGTCAAATACACCTACTCCGGCTTCAAGCCAATCAAATGGCAGCGCGCCTACCCTAACGCCCCATGTATTGAGATTTGCAGGAAAGTCAATGGCAGAGGAATTTCTAAAGATCGTACTTAAAAATTGAGATGTCTCATCATTGGCTATATTATTCTGGTCCAGATATACAGTAGAGTCTATCTTTCCGGCTGTTGTGACTAATCTGTTATCCAGGAAATTGTGTTCATACCATACCTCAGTCACATCTACATCCATGTTTGTATTATTGGCTTCTCTATTGACTGTGCTAAAGGTCGTTACTTCATCGCCATCCAGTCCATTGCCTTCGCCTGCCTCTAGATGTATAAATGCCAGGCCAGAAGTGCCTATATCCTTCTCTATCTCCAGATCTATAGAATACGTACCATCCAAAACATGGTTCTCGTCTCCCGCAGTATTCGGATCTATGGCATACTGGCTTACAAATGTCGCGCCTGCGCCTATCTTAAGGCCGCCTATCTCATAGCCTCCATCCTCTTTGTGGAGTATGCGTGTATCTGCATGCTCCAGCTTGTCTACACGTTCTATTATCTTGTCATTCTCTACTGCAAGCTTCTCCTGTCTTGCAATCTTATTCTCGAGCTCAATGACCTTTGCCTTCAGCGCCTTCACTTCCTTTACAAGCTCTCCTATCGTTACAGTGTCACTCTCTGAAGCTGCAGCATATCCAGCTACTAATAGTATCATTATAGTCGATAGAAATAGTCTATTCATCTCTCTTCTCCTCTTTAGGAATGAGCTTATAAGAAAGCTCTCGTTTATCCCAGAATGTATAGGGGATCATCTCCAGAATAAGATCAAAAGGTATCCATAAACTTATCGGTGCCTTTATAGTAACAAGTTCTTGAATCTTTTCATATCCATCTTTCTTTAATTCTATCTTGTGCTTGGCATGGTGCATAAAATCGTAATCGAGCGGGGTAGTACCTATCTCTCTTTCATTAAAATATACTGTGGCTCCTGGAGGATCTGACTGGATATGCAGATTTCTCTTAACGCAGCCGCTTAAAAACAAAAGGGTCACTATAAGAGAGAAGGCAATAAAGGCCTTTGGATAGTTCATTCTTCTGTTCTCCTCTTCTCATCAAAGAAGTCGAGTTCTGAGATGGGTAATATCACTGATGTAGCTATATTCGTAAGGTGTGCGGCAGTCCTCTTAAAGTACCTGGCAATGAGTGTAAGTATGACGGCCTTGTTTGTATCGAGTGAACCCTTTGAAAGCTCTTCGATGATTACATCACATCTCTTTACTACTCCTCTCTCTACCTTCCAGAGCTCCTTTGCCAATGCTTCGTCCGATTCAATAAATGCCTTCTTTGTATCATCAAACATCTTGAGTATCGTCTCATCCATCCCATTAAATAACTTGAGGAATGTATCATTGTCAAATGGTCTGTGCGTCATGCGTGAGACATGATATAGATTCTTGGCATAATCGCCCAGCCTCTCTGCGTCCTTTACCACGCTCATCAAGAGCAGGCACATGGGCGAATCGACCCCGGGCTGTATGGAGAGGTGCTCTATGATCCTCTTACGAATATCCTTCTCCAGGGTATTTATCTTCTTATCCACGCCATAGATCTTATCCTTTAGCACAGAGATCTTCTTATCTTTGAGGATATCATCGCATACCATCTTAAACATATCACGGGAGTCTGAAAGCATATTGCCAAACTCTCCTATGACGCTCTTTAAAAACCCCTCCCCCTTCCAAAAATCTATTAGACTCTTAAACATAGCTGCCCTCCTATTTGTTGAATAGTTTTGATATTAATATAAACGAAGTTGGTAACAGATAAAATATACCCAGTACATAAAGAATAGCCAATGCCCTGCGTTCAGTACATACATTAGCAATTCTTCTGGCAATAGTGATAATGGCCTTCCTTATAACCCCTACATTATATACGATTATAACGCCTGTGATATTGAACATAAGATGAGCGAATGCTATTGTTACGCCTGCTGCATTTCCAGCCAATGCCGCCAGCATAGCAGTCACTGTAGTACCCAGGTTTGCGCCCATGGTTATAGGCATAATGACCTCTATAGTAGTTATACCAGATGCCACAAGTGGCACCAGTATGGCTGTAGTGACAGAACTCGATTGCACTATAGCGGTAAATACCAGCCCTACAAATATGCCAATGGCGCCGGATCTTCCCAATATCTTATTAAATACTATCTCCGCGCGTTTGGCCGCGCTGGACTTCATGATCTTTACTATAAGAAATAGCGCTGCAAATAATATAAGGATACCCATGATAAGCATTATTATGCCGGCAGGTACCGAAGATATTCCCAGGTCATCTGTAATTGTATGCTGTATAAAGTGGATGGTAGGTTTTAAGACCGCCTTAAGTGGGCTCATTACCTTAATACCTCCATACTGTCCAAAGATACCAGCCAAAAAAGTCGCTGTTTTTCTTAAGTATCCGGTAGCCATCTCAAGGGGAAAGAGTATTAATACTGTAAATATATTGAAGATATCATGGATAGAGGAGCAGGACATGGCGCGCTTAAACTCCTCTTTTCTTGTAATGTGGCCCATGGAGACGAGCGTATTTGTCACTGTAGTCCCGATATTGGCTCCCATGACCATGGGAATGGCCCCCTCTATTGTAAGGGCGCCGGATGCTACGAAAGATACTATCATGGAAGTCGTAGTAGAGGAGCTCTGGATAAGGCTCGTTGCCAGTATGCCTATAAATAGCCCGACGAATGGGTTGGACGTAGTCTGTATCAGTGTATTGGCAAAATCCTCACCAAAGAGCTTGAAGGATGCGCTTAACAAACTTATGCTTATTAAAAATATATATAAAAGGGCTGCTACGCTTGCTATCTTTACAACCCTTTTTAATATATCGTTATGCACCATTGTTTAAAAAGTCGAGCACTATCTCGCCAAACCGATCGGGATACTCCATCATCGGGGCGTGGCAGCACTCTTCTATAAACTCCAGCCTGGAACCTTTGATGTTGCGATTAAATTCGTTTGCTACTTTAGGCGGGGTTATGGTATCGTTCTTTCCCCAGACAAGAAGCGTGGGGCATGTTATATCTTTTAAGAGATCTTTTACGTTATAATTTCTTGCAGCCTTGGTAAGGCGTACAATGCTTATGATATTCTTACGGTTTTTGAGCAACGAGTAGACTTCGTCCAATAATACATCTGTTACGTGTCTTTTATCATAGAAGATATCTTCTATCTTTCTCTTTAGATACTCGCGGGTAGGATGTATCTGCACATCCTTTTCATAGGTGCGCTCAAAGAGGCCGGATGACCCTGTGAGGATAAGAGACTCTACTCTCTTTAGCTTCTTTAATGCCAGATCTATGGCTATGTGTCCACCCAGAGAATTTCCCATGTATATAGCCTTATCAAGCTTCATCTCATCAGCAAATCGTAGTACATAGTCCGACAGATAACCTATGCTCAACTCTTTCTTATCAAGCCCAAGATACGGAAGATCAAGGGCCAGTGTCCTATACGAATCCTCAAGCATGCTTGATATCTTATTCCAGTTTGATGCGTGGCCAAGCATACCATGGAGCATTACTATGGGCTGCCCTTTACCTTTATCTATATAGTTGTACGTCATTTTTCAGATCTAGGTCCTATGTAATGGCCGTTGGAGTAATATTCATTCATGACAGCGTTCTTCTTTCGCAACTTTACAAGACGCTTACGCCTCTTTATCTTCTGCTTACGCTTTACACCAAAACGTTTTTTTCTACCCATAATCTGTCCTTCCCTTTAGTCGTTAACTTCCTATCTATAAATTCTACTGTAAAAAACGAGGAAAAATAGTAATGCAAACGCCATGGTACAGGCAGCCGGTATTATCGTCAGCTTAATCCATGCAGAAAAGCTTATGGAACGTTTGCGATCTTTCTCGAGCGTCCCTATGGCTATTATATTGGCCGTGGAACCTATTATGGTAAGATTGCCGCCAAAGCATGCGCCGAACAAAAGTACCCACCACAACACATCCCTTAAGGGATTCATAGCTACCAGGTTCTTTATCACAGGCGTAAGCGCAGCCACTACTACAACGTTATCCAGAAGGCTCGATACTATTGCACTGCCTAAGAATACAAGGCTTCTTAAAGCCATAGTACTCTCCCCTACCAATGCCATGACCTTATCCGCTACTACCTGGGTCGCCCCGGTCTGGGCCAGTATGCCGGACTGTGCAAACAAGAAGATAAAGAAGAGTATGGTCCACCACTCAACGCCATCTGCTATATAGCTTCTCGCCCTGTGCCTGCGCCACATCATGATAAATGCGGAAGATATAAGCGGTATTATAAGAAGGACTGTATTACCCTTAAGTGACAGGGCAAGCTCTATGCGATGGTGCAAACTTATAGCAAGGAGCGTAAGAAAGAGTACGCAGAATCCGATCTTTAGCTTGGTTTCAGCAGGTACTGATAAGAGCCTCACGAGAAAATCATTTGACTCATACATCTTTATCTTCTCATCCAACTCTTTAAGGGGCTTCTTCATCACCAGGAATAGTACGCCAAGGAGTATGAATGTGGCCACAAGCATTATAGGAAAAGAGTGGGACAAAAAATCTTCAAATGTAAGGCCGCTCTTTACTGCTATGAAGATGCCTATAGGGTTTCCAATGACAGTTCCGGTAGAGCCTATATTTGTAGCCAGGACCGATGCTATGATAAATGGTATCGGGTCTATCTCAAAATAGTCGCTTATCTCAAAGACTATCATGATCATAAAGACTATGGATGACACCTCATCTATGACACAGGCCATTATTGCAGAGCTGAATGTAAGCGCAATGAGAAACTTCTTGGCGGTTATATTCTTCATACAGAGCGCCCGGCTAAGGAGCCATGTAAAGACCCCCAGTTCTTTTAATGCCGCGACAATGATCATCATACCCAGAAGGAAGAATATGATATCCCATGAAGAAGAGAGGATAAAATGTTCCAGCGTGGCCACTCCCATAAGGAGCATTATGCTAGAACCAAGAAATGCAAAGCTCAGACGAAATTCCCAGAAGAGTATTGACCCCAGTATTGATATGGAAAAGATTCCCGAGACAAGGACCTGCTTTGTATTAAAGCCCATCATCTTACCCAGAAAAGAAAAGAAGAGGGCGCCTAAGATAAGTACAATGCTTCTTTTGAGGAATGTGTGATTCATAAGGCTCTTCTATAGATAGACTATATCCTTTTTGTTGTATAGGGAAAGAAACAGCAGCATATAATCTTTCAGGTGGCGGGTAAGAAGGAAGTTCTGTCTTATGTGCTCCTTACCATTTGCGCCAAGTTTTGTAGCATAATCGGGATTATGCAGAAATTGCTTGATCTGGAGTGCAGCGCCTTCTATTGAATGGCAAAGCAGCCCGGAATATTTGTGCGTTATCTGAAGTGGTATACCGCCTACTGCAGATGCCACTACTGGTCTCGCCTTCCATAATGCCTCTGTAACTGTAAGCGCAAAACCTTCCCTTAGGGACTTCTGCACTACTACAGCAGAGCCGCGCTGTATGGCATTTACATCAAAGTCATTCGTTGCAGGATCTACAACCAATATGTGTATATTGCTATCATTCTTAACCCTCTCCCTGACCTCTGCCAATACCTCACCCGACTCCGGATCATCAGATGCATGAGAACCTGCCAGCACAAGGTGGCAGTCTATGTATTTACGCACAAGCTTAAACGCCTCTATCACGCCTATAGGGTCCTTGAGCCTATCATATCTTGATACTTGAGTAACAAGAGGCTTGTCATGCGGTAGACCGTATTTTTTAAGCACTGATAGTATCTCAGGCTTTGTAAGCTCTCTGTTCTTTTCGCTTAAAGGATCTATGGAAGGGCATATCATAAACTGCTTTACCTTAAGCTGCCTGGCAAATGAGGGCGCTGAAAAGACTGTTGCATCATATCGCTCTATATATCTATTTAGGAATTTCCATGTAGATTTGATAGGATGGGATACGTCTACATGGCAGCGCCATATCCACTTGGCATTGAGCTTTGGCTTATTATCTATAAGTACGATAGGCTGGGGATCATGGACAAAGATAATATCTCCATAGAGATTCATCTGTGACTTATTCTCTTCGCCCGTTTCCAGAAATGTCTTTATATCCTTTCTCGTTATCTTAATCTTTGCGCCATGCAGAGTATTATGAAACTTCTTCGTCACGCCAAAGAAATCTGCGCCGCCTTTTATGACATCCCACTTTGCATCGACATTCAGGTCGTTCAATAACGGCACGATCCTGCTCAATATCTCGGCTACTCCGCCACCTACAGATGTGGAATTAATATTCTGTATAGTCTTTCCCCTGAGCTTGTCTGAGATGAGCATGAGCTCTTCTATAGCTGTCTTACCTACTATCGGAAGGTAGTCTTCTATATGTCTAGTCATTTTATATACTTCTCTGTCCTCTTTATGATCTCTTGCCTTAGGTCTTCTAGTGTATATGTATACGGATCCAAATGGGCTATCTCTTCTGCCAGCTCCACCTCAAAGAGGCTTGTGCCCAGCCAAAATGAGAAGTCATTCGTCTCCTTCTCTAGTCTCAGGCGTGATTCAAACATATGGAAATATATGGAGTATACGCTTATATTCTTTATCCCCTCTAAGAACTCTTTCAGGTCATTCGCTATGTATGGGGTAGGCAGGACAAAGCTATATGCCCTTATAAAATTAAACTCTGCGCCCGGGGATACGTTTCTTATGCCTGGCCTCGATTTCCTAAGATACTCTGCAATGACCTTTATTATGGCCTCTCTCAGGCTTCTTATGGTGGCATATTCACATGTATCTATGCTATTTAATTTCTCTCCGAGCTGGTCCTCTTTTAGAAACTCCCTTACCCAATATGCAAAGTCATTGGGCGGCTCGGGTGTAAGATAGATATGCTGTTGAAGAAACTGGTGGGTATGATTATAGATAACAGATCCTGGGACCGTCTTTATATATTTTAAGAGTTCCTTTATATTGCGCGCTTTTATACCTGTGAGCTCACGCAGTGTGAGGCGAGTGGAAAAATAGAATGGATTCTCTGCACGCTTTAGATTCGGCATAAAAGCCCCAGCAATCTCTCCACCCCTTTTGTGGAGCTTACACAATACTGTGCGCGGCTCTTATGACTAGACTTACCAACAAATACTGTCACTTCATCTCTCTTTCGTAAACTTTTAAATACATCTTCATCAGTAGTATCGTCACCTAGATATATAGTAAGGGTCTTCTTGTGTTGCCCCTTGATTATTCTTTGGATCTTCTTTACTGCGTTTGCCTTGTTCCAGCTTACGTTTAATCTTACTTCCAGTATTCTCTTACCCTTTGAAGTATATATAATACCATTATCTAGATATATATTGCAAATATTATTATATATAGACTTTAATCGGGGTATTTGGGGCTTTCTGACCATTCTATAATGAAGGCTTATCGATACACCCTTATCCTCAACTATCGCCCCCTTTATATCCCTGGTCTCTCTTCTTAGCCGATCCCTTATACCGATCAAATATCTCCTGTGCTTCCTACATGATGGGTGTAAGAAGCGAATACCAGGGCCTGTTATCTCAAGACCGTGATTCCCTGCATAGAATATGTTAGCTATATTTACGAGTCTCTTTACGTCGGAGAGTTTTCTGCCGCTTACTATGCCTACGTCAAATCTATTATCCCGAGAGAGCTTCTTTAATAGTGCCCTTGTACTCTTCTTTAATATGGCGTCTTTGGGATTGGGCACAATGGATGAGAGCGTACCATCAAAATCTGATAGGAGGAGAATGTGGGGATTCTTCTTTAATCTCTTCTCAATATTGTTACGGCTACTAAAAAGGTCCTTCAATTATTCCTTGAATTCAAATTTAAGGAGCTCTGATAATATCTTGCCTGCCCAGCGGTATATATTACTGTCTTTTACCGCCTGCCTCATCTTCTTCATGCGCTTCTTCGCTTCCTTCTCGTTTAATGTAAACGCATGATAGATCGCTTCACTGAATTGCTCAACATCATAAGGATTTACCAGCACTGCATCCTGAAGCTCCCTTGCAGCCCCTGTAAACTGGCTCAACATCAATATGCCGCTGTTATCCACCCTCGACGAGACAAACTCCTTTGCCACCAGGTTCATGCCGTCATGGAGAGAGCTTACTACGCATATGTCACCCAGGCGATAGAGTGCTACAAGCTCTTTTAGAGATAGGTGCCTGCGAACAAATGCTATCGGTTCCCAGCCATCTGTATAATGCTTCCAGTTTATATCAGAGACGAGGGCATTTATCCTGTCATTGAGCCTCTTATATTTTGCAAGGTGTATCCTCGTCATCTGCCCCATCTGTAAAAATACGAACTTTCCTTTATATTGTGGATACTTATCAAGAAAATGGTCTATGGCCCTTAAGCGTTCTGGTATTCCTTTTGTGTAGTCTATACGGTCTACGCACAATAGCACCTTCTTACCTGAGAGTTCATACTCTTCTTTAAAACCTTCGATCATCTCATTTATCTCTGGGGAAGCCACGATCTTCTTTATGCCGTCATAATCTACGCTTATGGGATAAGGCCTTACAATGGTCGTCTGGTCTGCCCTCGTTATGGAGAAACGTTCGCGATCTATCTTGCTCTCCATCTCACGTGCTACTACATCCATGAAATTGTCACAGTGGTATCGTATATGAAATCCCAGGAGGTCATTTGAAAGCAGGCCTTCGAGTATCTCATGCTTCTGGGGACATATCCTAAAGGCTTCATAATTTGGCCAGGGTATGTGCCAAAAATGGGCAAGTATAATACGCGATGCTGCTGCTTCTTTAAGGTATTTTGGCAGGAGTGTCAGATGAAAATCCTGCAAAAATACAAATGCCTTTCCATCACCCACTTCATCCAGTATTGCATCCGCAAACTTCTTGTTTACCTTGGAGTATATTTCCCAGTCTCTCTGCCTGAATACCGGGCGTTGAAAGGTCATATGGCAGAGTGGCCATAATGACTCGTTTGAGAAGCCATAGTAATAGCCGCTCTCTTCTTCTTTACTGAGTCTTATGCGCCTTAGCGTATAGGTGGGATTATCTGGGGGTACCTTTACTTTGCCGTCCTTATCAGCTACCAGGTGGTCAGCCTCCTGGTTACCATATGCTACCCATGTACCACCGCATGCCTGTACTATGGGGTCCAGGGCAGTAACAACGCCCCCTACCCCCCTCTGGTAAGCTATCTTGCCCTTCTTAAAGATATGGGCATATGGCTGCCTATTGGATACGACTATAAATTTATAGTCGCTCATCTTCTCTTTTATCAGCTTCTGGAGATCCTCTTTGGTCCACATATTAGGTAGTATTATAACACAGGGAGGGCTTTTTAGTCAATGAAACTCTCAAAATAGCGTAAATAGGGGACGTTTCTCCTTCACCTAACCGTCTATACCATATAGAGTTATGAGTGGTCGATTTCCAATTTCTATCTTAAATGAGAGTGGAAATTGACGTGTCGTAACTTCTTATATCATATAGGCTTTTGTCATGGAGAAACGTCCCCTTTGTCAAGTGTAGTACCTATAATGAGTAGGACAGCCAGGGGTGTGAAGTGCAAAAAGAGCCTATTGAGCACACTACCTGAGATAAGGTGTTTGAAATCACTAGTAAATATGAATATAGCCAGATAGAGCACTAGATAAGAGAGGATGGCTCCTATAATAAAGGTGAGCCTCTCTCTCTGGATACCCTTTATATTAAAGAGAATCGCAAATATAAGTAAGGCCCACATAATATTCCAATTTCCCCAGATAAAGAGACTATAGAAAAAAGTCTTTAGTATATATGGTATCCTTGAGATATTAGAGAGCGTAAAATCTATGCACATGCGCTCAGTCGATAGATTCATAGCCTTTACAAAGGCTATGTGCAGCAGCACTATGACAGAGAGAGGTATTAGAAACTTAAGAAATGGCTTGAATTTAGATCTACTCTTCATTATATAGGCCAAAAACAGGATAGAGATAATGCCTGCATATGCTATCCCTTCCAGCTTAGTAAAGGCGCCAAATCCCGCCAATAGTCCACCGATCACCAGGTATGAGCCTTTATTCTCTCTCATCCATAATACAAGCATCATAATGGCTGATGTGCTATAAACCATTAAAGGCAAATCTGCATAAGAGATGGTAGAGTGATATATTAAAAAAGGCATTGCAGTTACAAGATATATGCCTGTAAGTGAATATTTGCGGCTTGTGAGTCTCCTTAAAAAATAATATGCAACCAAAAGAAACGATACGAAAAATAGCGGGAAGATAATCTTTACAAGGCGATCATCGAGTGTGCCCATACCATTATATAGCCAGCACTCCAGAAGCGGTATCAGATTTGGGTATGAGGCATGCGGATAACTCTCTACCCCTGCAGAAAAGTCAAATGCTCCACTAAGATAAAATGCCTTTGCCCTGTATGCCCATGTTGCAAATGCATCCCAGCTATATACTGGAATGAGCAGGGATTGAGAAAAGATATAGATAAGACGCAATGACACAAGCAGTATCAGAAATTTTTCCAGCAGGGTAAGATTCTTAAGGAATGACAAATTTATGCGCAATCCATCGTTCGGTTTTTTACTCATCACTGCATATGCACAAAACGGAAGAAGTGCTAAGAGTGGGATGAAAAAATCAAACCTTACATTAAATATTGCGAGTATAAAGATGGTACAGCTGATTACCCCGGCGCCGAGTAAAGATGATAAGGCCAATACAAAATAATGAGGAAGATCTTCCTTTTTACATATGACAATACATGCACAATAACCTATGCCTGTCATACACATAAGGGCCAGTATTAATCTTATGATCTCCAAGACCTCTTCCCCTTTATCTGGTGACGCGTTTTAGTATAAAGCGTGTTTTACTATAC
>CAYLIX010000007.1:0-3348 GCA_964383775.1 uncultured Planctomycetia bacterium | reverse complement strand
TCATATAATACGAAAAGCGCATTGCATGAAGATTGAGCATGCTCATATCTATTACCATAACTGAAATAATGGATATTAAAAATAGATGTTTCCAGTAAGGGGATAGCCTCTTTATAGAAGAGGCCTTAATAACAAGCACCAGTGCAGTTAATAATAAGAGGATATAGATATATAGAGACAGTGGCCTGTTGCACAGCATAACCGGAGGTATGCTATTTACTTCCATGCCGCTTATTTGGGGCTTGAGAAGAAGATGTATCATATATACCTTAATATACATGATAAAGCGAAAAAGGCCAAATAGAATCTCCTTGTTAGGTCTATGCAAATATGTTACCATTATATCGATGAAGAAGAGTCATGCATTATTCATATTTCTTCTTATCGTCTTAATATGTGCTTCGGTCATACGGTACAAGGGCATAACCTTTGGCCTACCGCTTATGACCCACCCTGATGAACCCAAGATCATAGGATCTGCACTCAATATCGCAACTACCGGTAATTTAAACCCCCACTTCTTTTACTATCCGTCACTCTACATATATATGCAGAGTCTCTTATATTTCATAATACTAAAGGTCACTTCCAACACGATCGCGCTCGTCTTCTTTGGTAGGCTTCTTACGATCATGCTCTCTTTGGGTACTATACTCCTTACGTATTTAGCAGGCAAAGTGCTCTTTGATAGAAGAGTTGGGATACTTGCTAGTCTCTTTGTTACAGCTTCATCTCTGCATATAGCAAATTCCTACATGATCACCACAGACTCACCCATGGCATTCTGGATAATGCTCTCATTTCTATTTTCTGTGCTCATCTTTATAAGGGGGCCCAAGATAACCTATTATATATTAAATGGCATATGCATTGGCCTTGCAATAGGTACAAAGTATACTGCCGTATGGTCTATCATACCTATGATGGTCGCGCACATATACCATGTATCAAGCGCCAGGATTAAGTTCTTTGATAAAAAGCGCTTATTAGGAATGTTCTCTATCCCGGCTGCATTTATCATCAGTACGCCTTTTGCTGTCTTAAACTACAAAAGCTTTATCTCCTTCTTGCAATTTCAAAGGGGTGCTTATAGTCAGGGGCATCCTGGGCATGAAGGTATAAATACAAGCTATATACCGTATCTCGTCTCCCTCATCAAGGGGTATGGTATTATAGGTTTAATTATGAGTTTAGTAGGGTGTATCCTCTTATATCTTAAGGACAAGAAGAAGGCAATACTCTTACTATCCTTTCCCCTGGTCTATTACATCTTTCTTGGCGCATTCAAAGTATACTTTGACCGTAATTTAATCTGCATCATACCATTCCTGGCTTTACTGGGATCTTACAGTGCCATTAAGATCGCGGATCTCTTTAAAGGACCTCTCGCCTTCTTTAGCATGATAATAGCGCTCTGTGTATCGGTCGGCATATACGCACAATCAAACAAGGCGCTTAACCATATACGCATAATAACATTGCCTGATACACGCCTTGTATCAAAGGTATGGATAGAAAAGAATATCCCGCATGGCGTAAGAATAGCCAGAGAACACTTCACTCCTCCCATAGAAGAACATCTCTTTGAGGTAACCAATGTAGGTCTCTTTGGATTAAAAGATATCTCATTGAATGATTTCGATTACATTATAGCAAGCAGCCTCGATTATGGCCGTTTTATTGAAGATGCAACCCGTTACCCTCTCGAGGCAAAAAAATACAGAGAGATATTCCATAAATTCAAGCTCATAAGAGAATTTATTCCTGATAATAAGACTACAGGAGGACCTGTAATAAGGGTCTATAGAGTACGATGATTGTTAATCTGTAATGAGTGGTGGTTTTTTTTATGATTCCATCTTTATGCCTTTTTGCTATTAGTATTTACTTATACAGAAAAACAGCTGCTTCAACGATAAATAGACTCCTTTTTAATATTTTAGCTTTTATTTCAATCATCTTTTACCTATTTTATGCTATAGCCGATTATTTTACAGGAAGAGGCATAGACAGCTCTGTTATCTTCCATCTTAAATACGGTTTAGCAGGAGCTGGATTTTTAGAATATCGGTTGCTTATCATCCTATCGATCATATCTATCATATTTAGCCTGGTATTTTCACGCTGGCTATTTTGGAAAAGAGCTAAGAGTAAGACCGGGAATAAAGCCTATCTTTATGCGGCATTCTTACTTATGCTATTATCTCTCTCTTCTTCTCCTGCAACCATTGATTTAAATAATATTTTCTTTCAGCAACCTCGCACTGTTAGTTTTAATGAATTCTACAAACACCCTTATATAAAACAAATAACCGATAGTAAAAACTTGGTCTTCATATATACTGAGGGTCTGGAACAGACATATTTTGATGAAACTATCTTCCCCGGCTTAATTAAAGGGCTTCGTGGGCTTCAGTCTAAGAGTACATATTTTACCAATATCAGGCAAGTTGATAGTTCTGGCTGGACAATGGGGGGTTTCGTAGCCAGCCATTGCGGAATTCCGCTATTTTTGCCTTCCAGCAATAATCCAATGTTGAGTTTGGATACCTTTTTACCCTTAGTAACCGGACTTGGTGATCTATTACACGATAAAGGTTATTACCTTACATATTATGGCGGTGCTTCTCTTAGGTTCGCAGGGAAAGGAAAATTCTTTTCAACACATAAATTTGACGATATTCGCGGCCGGCGCGAACTATTGCCTGAGTTAAAAGATAGATCGTACAGGACCGGGTGGGGGCTATATGACGATTCATTATTTGATCTAGCTTACCAGCGTTTTCTGGAGCTATCAGAGAACCATGATAAGTTTGGGCTTTTTTTGTTAACCCTGGATGCACATAATCCTAACGGATACCCTTCCAAAAGCTGCCAGGCTATAATCTATAAAGATGGTTCAAACCCAATGCTTAATGCAGTAGCTGGTTCCGATTACTTAATTACAAAATTTGTTAATAAGATCGCGCAGTCTCCATATGGCGCAATGACAGTCGTGGTAGTGGCTTCAGATCACCTCGCCCTTAGGGGGACAGCTACTAAACTTCTAAACAAGGCAGAGAGAAATAATCTTTTTATGATTATTGAACCTGGCGCAACCAAACCGACTAAGATAAGAAAACTGGGCTCAACTCTCGATATCGGAGTTACAATACTGCCATTTATAGGCTATGAAGGCGCGATAGGCCTGGGGAGGAATCTGGCCGATCCAAAACAATCAACAGAAGAGATTGAATATATACACAAAAATATTCCTTCTTGGAAATCATCCTTTTCCCGCTTTTGGAATTCTCCATCGTAGCTCAGGTCTATTTCTCTGCGACAACGAGCATTTCAAAATCTTCCGTT
>CAYLIX010000006.1:6383-17996 GCA_964383775.1 uncultured Planctomycetia bacterium | reverse complement strand
CAAGCTCCTTATTCATGAGCTGGGTAAGATCTATGGGCCCTCTTGCGCCTGCTAATGATGCCGGAAGAAATGCCTCCACTCCAACATTGGCCATAAAACCGCCTTTGACCTTGCGTGTAATCTTGCCCTTTACTATATCTCCCTCTTTATTCAGGGCAATTATACGCTCCCACCCCTGCACCTTCTCTGCCTTGGATTTAGAGATGACGACCATGCCGTTTTCATCTTCCATCCTCTCAAGAAAGACCTGTATCTCCTGGCCTATCTGTGCTGGACTATCTTTTGGGAATTCATCTACTGATACAAAACCCTCGGATTTATACCCTATGTCTACCACTACATCTTTTTGCCGTACCTCTATTACCTTGCCTTTTACAATGTGCCCCTGCTGGAGATTGACAAAGGTCGTCTCATACATCTCCTGCATTGAATTCATATTTTCGTTAACCATTCTTAGTAATACCTCCTCTTTGTCTGTTTTAGTATTTCAATCATTTTGAATATTCTTTCGCAAAAGCGGATATCTTATCGATTACATTCCGCACGACCCAATCTGGCGTCGAGGCTCCGCTAGCAATGCCTATTGATTTACATCCCTGGATCCATTTTGGGTTTATCTGGTTTGAGTCCTCTATCTGATATGTAAGTTTCTCCCTTTCTTTACAGGCCTCAGTCAGGCGGCGGGTGTTTGAGCTATTCCTGCCTCCCACTATTACCATACAATCCACTGAGCAGGCCAGATCTCGTACTCCGTCCTGCCTCTTTACTGTATCGCTGCATATGGTATTAAAGACCCTGATCTCTTTAAAAGGCATCCCCATAAGTACTGACACCATTTCAAAGAAGGCCTTTTGTGAATAGGTGGATTGTGTCACAACACCCACCTTGCTGCCATTGCAATCGATACCTCTTGCTTCATCTACATCCTTTATAACGAGCGCCTTACCGTCGGCAAAGTCGATTAATGACTTTACCTCTGGGTGCTCCTTCTTGCCGACTATTATTACCTTGTATCCCTCTTTATATAAATTCTTTACATGTCCTTGTATCTTCTTTACAAAGGGGCACGTCGCATCAATAATCTTAAGGCCTTTTGTATTGGCATCATGCTTTAATTTAGCACCTGCGCCATGAGATGATATTATAATGATACCCTCTTTTACCTTATCTGCGCTCTCTATGGAGCTCAAGCCTTCTCTCTGCAATTCTTCAGTCACCTGAGGGTTGTGTATTATAGGACCTATGGAAAAGACCTTGCCATCCCTCTTCTCCAATGCCTTTTTAGAGAGCCCTACAGCATTCTTAACGCCATAGCAGAACCCTATCTGTTCTGATACCTTAATCTTCATTTATCTTACCCAGCACAGTAATAGCATGCATGACCTTCTTTGAAAAGAGACGGTATGCCTCTCTCTTGTCTCCTTCGAACTTAAATTCTTTTGGATCTATTGGCTTGCCTATATATATAGTAATACGGTTAAATTTAAAAGCCTTAGCGCCTCTTGGCAGGGCCTTATCACTTCCTTTTATAAAACACGGAAGTACTGGTGCCTGAGACTTAAGCGCGAGAAATCCTACGCCTGATAATGGTTCCTGCATCTTACCATCTGCAGACCTTGTACCTTCTGGAAATATCGCTACAGGCTTACCCTTCTTTAATAAAGAGAGGAGCTTCTTCATTACAGTATGTCTCGGGGCATCCCGCTTAATCTTTATACAGCCCACGGAGTTATACCATAACGCTGCTAGCTTATGCTTATATAGATGCTCGCTAGTAACAAAATAGAGCCTTCGAAAAAAAGTGCCACCTATTATAGCAGGATCCATGTAACTTACATGGTTGCTTGCCATGATGAAAGGGCCTCTCTTCGGAGTATTCTTGCCGCCTATCACCCTGAATCTAAAAAGAGCCCTAAGGCTTATCCTAAAGAAATTGCTCGATAAATGATATCCTATTGCAGTACCGATTCGTTGTATCATCTTATATAAGACAGCAGCCTCTCTGTAACTTCCTCAATTGTGTGGCCTGTAGTATCTATAGATATGGCATCATCCGCTTTTCTTAGCGGTCCGACGGATCTCGTCATATCGTTCTTGTCACGGTGCGTTACATCCTCTTCTATGTCTTTCAGTGATACGGTCTCTCCTGCCTCGCGCATCTCTTTGTATCTGCGATTTACGCGCTCACTTAACGCAGCATCAAGATAAAATTTCTTCTGTGCATCAGGAAATACGACTGTACCTATATCCCTGCCTTCGAGAACAGCACCCTTACCTGAACTTGCCACAGAGCGCTGCATCTTTACCATCTCTTGCCTGACTTCTGCTATACCTGCTATAAATTTAATATTCTTTGTAAGTAATGGTGTCCTTATCCTGCCTGATACATCCTTGCCATCTAGAAGAACTACCAGCTTATCCTCATTATAAAAGAGCTCTATTCTGGTATTCTTTGCCAGGTCTATCAAAAGCGCATTCTCTTTTAAATCGATCTTGTTATCCAGCGCCTTCAGTGTAAGGGCACGGTACATTGCGCCTGTATCTACATAGAGAAGACCGAGGCTCTTGGCTACCCTCTTAGCTACTGTGCTCTTTCCACTACCTGCAGGTCCGTCGATTGCAATTATCATAATAATGAAAGATTAACCTATCTTTGCAAAGTCTCCCGCTTTGCTCTTGCGCTCTTAAATATTTGCAATAATCTCTTTGTATCCTTATTCTTCAGGGCCTGTTCCAGGTCCTTTAATCTCTTTTTAAACTTTGATATTGAGGCGAGTATCTCTTTTTCATTGGATATTGCTATATCCTTCCAGATCTTGGCATCGCTCAATGCTATCCTTGTGGCATCGCCCAGTCCGCTTGAAGCAAATTTAATATCGCTTCTGTCTATGCTATCTAGGAGGCTGAAGACTACCATGTGAGGTAGATGGCTTATCTGTGACACTACTTTATCGTGCTTCTTGGGTGTAAGGATTATGACCCTGGCACCCAGGGCAGTCCATAAGGCCTTGACCATACTCAGGGCCTTTGAGTCAGTCTTTCCTGTCCTGGTCAAGATAGTAATAGAGCCTTTAAATAGATCACGACGTGCATAAGCTACGCCTCTCTTTTCAGAACCGGCCATGGGATGGCCGCCAATAAAGCGCACTCCTCGAGGCATGAGCCTTGTAATCTTATTGGTAATCATAGTCTTGGTGCTACCAACGTCGGTTACTATACATCCCTTCTTAAGGTGAGGTGCAATCCTCCTTACCATCCCCTCTATTAAGAGGATGGGCGTTGCCAGGATGACCAGATCAGCCCCTTTTACTGCTAAGACAGGATTGAGTGTGCCAGAATCTATGGTCTTTAGTCTAAGGGCTGCTTTAATGGAACTTTTTCTATGGCCAACGCCGATAACCTTGCGCGCCAGTCTATTTGCCTTCAGGGATAGCCCTATTGATCCGCCTATTAAACCTACACCGATTATCACTACCTTTTCAAATTTTTTCATATGTCCCGCTTAATGGCACACTAAAGTGTGCCCTACACTCGTTATAATTCTCTTTCCACAGCCTTTGCGATTCTCTTCAACTTCTTCATCATCGAATCAAAATTTTCAGGCAATAGTGACTGATTTCCGTCGGATAATGCCTCTTCAGGATTGGGATGGACTTCAACCATCAGCCCATCGCAGCCTGCAGCCACTGCAGCCTTTGATGCACTTGAGACGAGCCCCCATCTTCCTGTAGCATGTGACGGGTCTACTATGACCGGTAAATGGCTCAATGTCTTTATTGCGCCCACTGCATTTATATCGAGAGTAAACCTGGTATAGTCCTCAAAAGTCCTTATTCCGCGCTCGCACAGGATTACGTTGAAATTTCCTTCTGAGAGTATATACTCAGCCGACATCAAAAACTCCTTAATGGTGCTCGACATACCCCTCTTTAGTAGTACTGGCTTCTTGGTCTGGCCGACCTCTTTAAGAAGATTGAAGTTTTGCATATTCCTTGCGCCTATCTGGATAATATCAGCATACTTACATACAAGCTTTACATCTTTTGTATCCATAAGCTCAGTTACTATTAAGAGTCCGGTCTCTTCCCTTGCCTCTGCCAGGAATTTGAGCCCCTTTTCGCCAAGCCCTTGAAAACTGTAAGGAGAGCTCCTGGGTTTAAATGCCCCGCCCCTTAATATAGCTGCTCCCGCCTTCTTGACCGCCTTGGCCGTTTGCATCAGGGACTTTCTATTCTCCACAGAGCATGGGCCTGCCATTACAACCAGGCGCTTACCGCCCACTCTTATACCTTTTCCTATATCTATTATGCTATCCTTCTTGGTAAAGTCACGGGATGCAAGCTTGTAAGGCTTAAGTATAGGCATCACCTTCTCTACACCGGCAAATGCCTCTAATGGCTGGAGCCTTATTACATCCTCTTCGCCTATCACACCTATAATGGTCCTGTCGCTCCCCGCAGAGACCATGGCCTTAAGGCCAAGCTTCTTTACCTTCTTGACAATATGCGATATATCTTTCTTCGTTGCATCAGGCCTCAATACTATTATCATAATATCTCTCTCAATGTTTTGATAAATCTTCTGTTCTCTTTCATTGTGCCTATAGTGACACGTAAAAATCCAATAAGCCCCCACCCAGACATCTCTCTTACAATGACACCCTTCTTTAAGAGCTTCTTATAGATCCTAATCGAATCTGAGATCTTAAACAGGATAAAGTTGGTTGCGCTCGGTACATATCTTATCCCCACCTTATTAAACTCACTATAGAGGAGTGCCTTACCCTTCTTTACTAAGCCCTGCGCCTTCTTTATAGTGCGCTTGTCTCCTAAGGCTGCAAGGGCTGCGCTCTGCGCAAGAGAGTTTACATTAAATGGTTCCCGCACCTTACCCATAGCCTCTATTAAGTTACTGCTTGAGATACCATAACCTATCCTAAGTCCTGCCAGGCTGTATGCCTTGGAAAAAGACCTGGTGATTATCACGTTACCTCTTCTCTTTAAGATCTTCAGGGTCTCAGGATAATCCTTACGTACCCTTGCAAATTCATAGTATGCCTCGTCGATAAAGAGTATGATGTCCTTGCGAAGTCCTTTAACAAAATTATTTAGCTCTCTTGTAGTAACATAACTCCCTGTAGGATTATCAGGGTTTGCAATAAAGATGAGCTTTGTCTTCTTTGTAACTGCAGCCTTCATGGAAGCAAGGTCATACTTGTAGTTCTTTAAAGGTATATACCTTGCCTTGACATTCTCTATCTTTGCAACCAGGCCATAAATAAGAAACGTCGGCTTTGCTATAATGACCTCATCGCCCTTATTCATGAATGCCCTTATCGCGAATGTGATGACTTCGTCTGAGCCATTTCCTATGATAAAGTTGTCTGCCTTAAGGCGAAATCGTCTTGCAAGCTCCCTCTTAAGATAGAACGAGCTCCCATCAGGATAGCGATTAAGACTCTTCGCAGCCTTCCTTATAGAGAAGAGTACACGCCTCGATGGCGCCAATGCATTCTCATTGGAAGCGAGCTTTATCACGCTCTTCAGTTTAAGCTGTCGCTTCACCTCTTCTATCGGCTTTCCCGGTTTATATGTCCTTATCTTTGATAAGTGTCTCTTTGCCAGCATATCTATCTTCCCACTGGGTATGAACCCAATACCTTTATATAGTTGCACGACTTATTCAGGCCTTCCAGGGCCTTCTTAAGCTTCTTATTATCTAGATGACCTTCCATATCTACAAAGAAGTAGTATTCCCAGGCCTTTACCTTGGATGGCCTGGACTCTATCTTTGTCAGGTTTACCTTATTTCGTTTGAATAAGGAGAGCGTATCATGGAGCGCGCCTACCTTATCCTTTACTGAGAAGATCACAGATGTCTTATCCTTGCTAGTAGGTTTAGGATTAAGGTTTCTTGATATGATCAAGAAACGCGTTACATTATGGGCGCTATCCTCTATTGAGCGGGCCATTAGTTTGATCCTGTATACCTTGGCAGCGAGTATACTGCCTATGGCTGCGCTATTCTTCTTCTGGGACGCTATCTTTGCTGCCTTGGTAGTGGATGTAACTTCAACGAGCTCTGCCCTGGGCATATTCTTCTCTATCCAGCTCCTGCACTGCCCGAATACCTGGGGATTGGAATATATACTGGTTACATCCTTTATCTTCCCCTTGCCCAATAGATTATGATTGATCTCAAGATAGACCTCTGAGCATATCTTAAGGCTCGAATCTATGAACATATCAAGGGTATGATTCACTGCACCCTCAATAGAGTTCTCTATGGGCACTACGCCGTAGTTTGCCCTGCCATTCTCAACCTCTCTGAAGACATCAGTTATAGTGCTGCAATCTACATAATCTACACTCGCACCGAATTTATGCAGACTGGCCTGGTGAGTAAAGGTAGCGGGCGGGCCCAGGTATGCCACCTTAAGCGGGCCTTCCAATGCAAGCGTACCTGACATAACCTCCCTGTATATAGCCTTCATGGTATTATCCATTAAAGGGCCTCTGTTCTTCTTTACAACCGTCTGATAGACCTCCCTCTCTCTATCAGGGGCATATATATCTATGCCCTTGGAGCGTTTTACAGAGCCTATATCCTGAGAGACTGCAGCGCGCTTATTTAAGAGCTTAACAATACTGGAGTCCAGGCTATCGATTTTCCTGCGTAAGTTCTTTAACGCCTTCTTCTTTGGGTTCATCTGTTATCTCCTCGCTCTCCTTTTTTACCAGCTCATCTTTTCCCAGTTGTATATCCTCTTCAGTATATTCCTTAAGCTTGGGCATACTCTCGAGTGAGCTCAAGCCAAAATGTGTAAGAAAGTTCTTTGTGGTGCCGTATACAAAGGGCCTGCCAGGTGCATCATTACGCCCTGCCACCCTTATGAGTTCCCTTTCAAGCAGGGTATCGAGCACACCGTCTATATTGACCCCTCGTATCGCCTCTATATCTGCGCGCGTAATGGGCTGCCTATATGCTATAATCGCAAGTGTCTCTAAAGACGGCGCAGACAACCTGTGTCTCTTGTCTTTGGAGAACAATTTACGCACCCATGGGGCGTATACAGGATCAGACATTATCTGAAAGCCTCCGCCTACTTCAAGTATGCTGAATGTACGTCCCGTCTTTATATAATCGTCGTTCAGTTCATCTATGATAGCTTTTATTGCAGCCTTATCCTGCTTGGCCAGAACCTCATGCATATTATCCAGAGAGAGCGGCCTCTCGCTTGCAAATAGAAGCACCTCTATAATCCTCTTTGCATCTTCACGCGTCATTAGCTCTTTGCCTCCTTCTCAATCGGCCTTATCCCGTCAGAGGTATCGTAGTTATCCGCTTCTTCATGTTTGACCGGGTTTATAGCATTCATATTTCTCTCGATCCTTATATCCCCGAAATTCTTTGACTGTTTTACCACTATCTCCTTTAAGCGTATCAACTCCAGTATTGATAAGAAGATCGTAATCACCTCGAGCTTGGTCTTGGCCTTCTTAAACAGATCGTAAAAACTTATGATCGGATTCTTCACCAATAGATGGAATATATCATGTATCTTCTCTTCTACTGTAAACTCATCCTTTATCACCTCGTAAAAGAGCTTCTTCGGTATATCCTTCATCACCTTTTTAAAGGCAGTGATAAGATCAAATAGAGACGCCTCAAAGTACTCATGCTCTTTCGATTCTTCTGTATCTATCTCCATGGCCGGGCTCTTCCTGGCAAAGTAGTCCTTATGTCTCATGGCCTTATGGTATAGATCGACCGCAGCCTCTTTAAACTTCTTATATTCCAGCAGCCTCTTGACCAGTTCTGCTCTTGGGTCAAGTTCTTGGTCTGTCTCCTCTTCCACTTCAGGCTGCGGCAAGAGCATCTTTGACTTTATGTGCATGAGTGTCGCAGCCATCACAAGAAACTCACCCGCTATATTCAAATCCATGAGCTTCATAAGCTCCAGATAGTCCATGTATTGCTTAGTCACATCAGTAATAGGTATGTCATATATATCCAGCTCGTTCTTCTTTATGAGATGAAGAAGCAGATCGAGCGGACCTTCAAATACATCAAGCTTTATCTTGTAATCCATCTATGCAATACCCACGGCCTTCTTTACTTCTGCGATAGTCTGGCGAGCTATAGTGCGCGCCTTTTTATTGCCCTCATCCAGTATTGCCCTTACTTCCTTACTATTACTGACAATACCCTGACGCTTTTTGCGAATGTCCTTTAAATTATCTGTTATAGCGCCTGAAAGATCTTTCTTACATTCTATACACCCTTTTTGAGCCTTTTTACACCAGTTACGTACATCATTGGTAATGGGCAGCTTGAAGATATTGTAATAAGAGCATACATTGCATACATCAGGATTGCCCTTATCACTCTTCTTTATCCTCTTTGCATCAGTTATCATGGTGCCCACCTTCTTCTCAATCGCCTCAGGGCTATCGGAAAGCGCAATATAATTTCCATAAGTCTTGGACATCTTCTTATTGTCTATACCCAGTATCCTGGGTGTCTTTGTCAAGAGAGACTGGGGCTCTACCAGTATCTTCTTCTTATACAAGGAATTAAACCTCCTCGTTATCTCTCTCGTAAGTTCAAGGTGTGGCAGCTGGTCTTCTCCGACCGGCACAGTACCTGCCTTATAGAGCAATATATCTGCAGCCTGGAGGACCGGATACCCGAGAAAACCATACGTAGTAAGGTCCCTGGACTTATTCTCTCTTAGCTGCTCCTTATATGTAGGGCATCGCTCCAGCCATGAAAGCGGCGTTATATCTGAGAGTATCATACTAAGCTCCAGATGCTCAGGCACTTCTGATTGTACAAATATAGAAGACTTTTTAGGGTCTATGCCGCATCCTATCCAGTCAGCTACCATACCTGTAATATTATCCTGTATAGATGCAGGATCTGCATATTCGCTCATGAGCGCGTGCCAATCCGCTACCATAAAGAGACATTCATACTCATCCTGCAGTTTCACCCAATTCTTCAATGCGCCGAATAGATGGCCAATATGGAGAGGCCCTGTAGGCCTCATTCCGCTAAGTATGCGCTTTTTCATAGTCTCCTCGTAGTCTTCTCCTCTGTATATACGTCTATAATGTCACCGGACTTAATATCATTATGCCCGGAAAATCCTATGCCGCACTCAAATCCTTCCTTCGCCTCTTTTATATCATCTTTAAAGTGCTTCAGGGAACCTATCTTACCCTCATATACAACCTTCTTATTTCTTGTGAGCCTTGCCTTGGCATTACGAGGGATCCTGCCCTTTACTACATAGGAACCGGCTATTACCCCTATCTTTGATACCTTAAATACCTGCCTTACCTGTGCCTTGCCACAAAAGACCTCTTTGGTAATGGGTTCCAGCATTCCTTCCATGGCCGCCTTCATATCAGATATGGCCTCGTATATTATATTATAGAGCCTTATGTCCACGCCCTCTTTCTCAGATGTGATCTGTGCCTTGGTCTCCAGCTTAACATGAAAACCCATGACCAATGCATTCGATGCTATTGCCAGCATAATATCAGACTCTGTAATAGTACCTACGTCACTGTGTATTACCTTAAGGCTTATATCCTTTGTGCTAAGCTCCTCCAGTGAATTCTTAAGTGCCTCTATAGAGCCTACTACGTCGCCTTTTAGTATAATCCTCAGTTCCTTAATAGCCCCCTGCTTTATCTGGTCATAGAGCTGTTCCAAGGAGACCCTGGAGCTCTTTGTAAGGAGCGCTTTGTTCTTCTCTTCTTTTTGCTTCAGGAGTGAGAGCGTCTTCGCCTTCTTCTCATCCTTGACTTCAAAAAACTCATCACCTGCCTGCGGTACGCCAGAGAGTCCCAATATCTCAACAGGCGTAGAAGGTGGTGCATTATTGATCTTCTCACCCTTATCATTTATCATGGCCTTTACCCTGCCATAATGCATACCGCTCAATATAACATCTCCTGCATTGAGAGTACCGCTCTTTACCAATAATGTCGCTACTACTCCGCGTCCTGGAGAGAGCTTACCTTCTATGACTACGCCACGAGCATGGACATCAGGATTTGCCTTAAGCTCAAGGATCTCCGCTTCTAAGAGTAACATCTCCAGTAGATTGTCTATACCCTCTCCGGTCTTTGCTGATACAGGGACTGTTATGGTCTTGCCACCCCAATCTTCAGGCATAAGATTGACCTGTGAAAGCCCTTTCTTGACCTTATCTATATTTGCTCCGGGTAGATCACATTTATTTATTGCTACCACAAGCGGTACATTGGCTGCCCTGGCATGATCTATTGCCTCTTTAGTCTGCGGCATGATTCCATCGTCTGCAGCCACTACGAGCACAACTACATCCGTGGCATTTGCGCCTCTTGCACGCATGGCAGTAAATGCTTCATGGCCTGGCGTATCCAGGAACGTTACTGCCCCCTTGGGTAATTTTACCTGATACGCGCCAATATGCTGCGTAATACCGCCTTTTTCACGTTTTGCTACATTCGTCTTTCTTATATAGTCCAGAAGTGACGTCTTACCATGGTCAACGTGCCCCATGAATGTAACCACTGGTGACCTCAAGATCTTGACTCCTCCTTCATCTCTATCAGTAATCTCTTTTAAGAGCTTCTCTTCTATAGAAGGAGGCTTCACTATATCGTAACCATAGCCTTCCGCGATCTCCCTTGTAATGGCCTCTTCCAGGTTTTGATTTATATGCGCAAATATACCTTTATGCATCAGCTTTGATATCAATTCACTAGGTTTTATAGAGAGCTTTAGGGATAATCCTTTAACATTCAATGGCAGATCTGCCTCAAGGGGCTTTAGATTCTTCTCAGGCTTTGCTTCTTCTTCCTTTGCAGCAGCCTTTTTTTGCTTCTTTGCTCCAGGCTTGGACTTCTTCGGCTTTTTAGCCTTTGCACTTCCACCAAGCTCTTGCCGTACCAGCTCTGCAGTATCGCTATCGAGCGCGCTCATGTGCCCCTTTACATCTACCTTGAGGCCATGGAGCTTCTCTACAAGATCTTTACTTGAAAGACCGAGTTCTTTTGCCAGCTTGTGTACTCGTATGCTCATCTAGGCCACCATATCCTTTGCAGATTGTAGTATCTTCTCTGCGGTCTTCTTTCCAATGCCAGGTAGTTTTGTAAGCGCTTTAAGATCGAGCGCAGCAACCTTCTCTATTGTATCGAGCCCAGCGCCAGTAAGGGTATCAAAGGCCTTCTTACCGACACCATTTATATTTGCAACTGTCAAAGCCTTCTTCTTAGGCTTAGTCTCTTTCTTAATGGCCTTTGCCTTCTTCGGCTTCTTAGGCTCTTTAGCCTTAGTCGTCTTCTTCTTTTTGGCCTTTGCTGCCTTCTCCTTCTCTTCCTCGAGCTCCTTGAATCTTTTTGCGCTCCTTACATCTATATTCCATCCTATGAGCTTGGATGCTATACGTACATTCTGTCCGTTTTTACCTATAGCAAGAGAGAGCTGGTCATCTTTCACTATGACTTCCAGCGCCTTTTTTTCGCTGTCTACATTGATCTTTGCTATCTCTGCCGGGCTCAGTGCAGCCTTTGCATACTCTCTAAGACCCTTTTCACCGAGTAAGCGCGCAATGCA
>CAYLIX010000006.1:0-6373 GCA_964383775.1 uncultured Planctomycetia bacterium | reverse complement strand
ATACTCTCTTATATCCTCACTCCACTTTATTATGTCGAGGCGCTCCCCGTTTATCTCCTTTACTATACCCTTTACACGCTGCCCTCTCATGCCTACGCATGCGCCTACAGCATCTATCTTCTCTTCCTTGGAGCGTACTGCAACCTTTGTCCTTACGCCTGCTTCTCTATATAAGGACTTTATCTCCACTATACCTTCACTTATCTCCGGTACTTCAAGCTCAAATAACCTCTTTATAATACCCGGGTGTGTGCGTGACACTATGATCTGCGGCCCCCTGGGCGTCCTCTTTACCTCCAGTATATATCCCCTTATCCTGTCGCCCTGCCTGTAGTTCTCCCTGGGGCATTGCTGGCTCTTGGGTAAGACTGCTTCAGTCTTGCCAAGGTCTATTATGATATCCCCTCTCTCAAATCTATGGACACTGCCATTTACTATACTTCCTACCTTTGAGGTAAACTCATCGAATATTACATCGCGCTCAGCTTCACGAATCTTCTGTATGATCACCTGCTTGGCTGTCTGCGCTGCTATCCTGCCGAACTCTCCTGACTCTATCTCTTTTCCCTCGCAGAGGACCTTTATCTTACCGCTGTCTCTATCTATCTTGACCTCTACGTCCTCAGTCTTCTTCCCTACGACCTTGCGCGCTGCACTCATAAGGGCAGACTCTACCGCCTGAAAAAGAACATCTCTAGGTATGCCCTTCTCCCTCTCTATATTCTCCAGTATCCTTAAAAATTCCTCATTCATTTTAACTCCCATCTGTCATTGTATAGAGGCGCCATAACGGGGACGTTTCCCGAAGGCGAAACGTCCCCCGTAAAAAAGCGCCGACTATACATCAATTTTTAGTTTTGCCTTCGAAATCTTTTTAAGTTGTATCTCCCATCTATCTACTACAACCTTTTGGTCATCTACGAATTTAAGCTCACCTTCTACATCCTTACGCCTCTCTTCAATAGGTTCATAAGTATGCACGTGTATAATCTTACCCATCACCTTCTCAAAGTCCCTCCTCGTCTTAAGGGGCCTATCCAGGCCAGGAGAGGAGACCTCAAGTATGTATTTGTCGGGTATTGTATCCTCTGCATCGAGTAGCTCACCTATCTTCTCATTAAGATATGCGCACTCATCTAGCGTAATCCCATTCTCTTTATCAACCAATAGGCGTAACACCATGCCATTGGACTCTCGCCTATAGATAACATCAACGAGCTCTATCTCTCTTTGCTGCAAGATGTTAGCGATCAATTCCCTTACGTTCTCTGCAACTTCCTTATTCATTCTCTTTCCCTACCAATTCATTCGGCTTAGCAGAAAAAAAATGGGTAGAGCTCTAGCGCTTCTACCCATTTTTCTCCTTTTAGAAAATGGTAGATATATAGTATTACATTATCGCATATGTGTCAAGAGATATTTTAAGGATTATGGTAGTAAGGTGGCAGGCACGCGGGAACGCTGGGGAAAACTGGTCATTGCGAGAAGCTGCCATAATGGGGACGTTTCCCGAAGGTGAAACGTCCCCCGTAAAAAAGCAGCGACGCCTCCGGCCCTACCGGGCCGTTGGCCCGGAGGGAAGCAATCTATCGAGCCTAACGCTGTTCTCTTAACTTACGCCTTATTGCTTTTGTTTTCTTGGAGGAGTACTTATTCATAAACTCATTCATCTCATAGAGCCACTCGAGCTTCTTTATGGGAGGTATCTTCATAAGTCTCTCGATCCGTTCTCTTTCAGTCTCCCACTCAAATCTCATCTCTTCTTCCTCAGTTCTTTAATCATATTAAGCTCTTTAATATCTATCTCATCCAGGCCCCTGCCTGTGCCATGCTTCATCTTTATAAGGTCATCTATAGATATAATTGGTAATACTATATCTCCAGTGTTAATCTGCTCAGCGTTCTTAACGGCCTCCTCATAAGATATTGGTGTATCTATTAAGATGTCGATCTCTTTTGCCCCATCATCCTTGTAGAAATTGTTTGCTTTTAGGTGCTTATTTTTGATCCAGTCTTTCCTCGTATCTTCATCCGCTATCTTCATAGGATCTACTGGCTGTTTTATCTTATACCCATTTTTCTTTAGTATAGCAATGATCTTGGCGAGATTTTCATCCGTCATTTCAACAAGTATATCCAGATCTGCAGTCGACCTCATGGAACCGAGCATATTCACAGCAATCCCACCCGCTATGACATATTTAACCTTCTGATTTTGAAACTCCCGTAGCACATCTTCGTGTATTATCATGCTATTATTATAACTTGGGATATTAATATCAGCAAGGAGATTTTATCTTCATTCATAAGGAGCCGCCATAATGGGGGACGTTTCCCGAAGGTGAAACGTCCCCTGTAAAAAAAGCGGCGACGCCTTCTGCCATACCGGGCCGTAGGCCCGGAGAGAAGTAATCTCTATTCTTTACACCGCGCTCAAGACTTCGTCAGCAAGTTCAGTTATATCATAATCAACTGGTTCTGCTTCAGGAAGTTTTATAAATAGGATCCTGTCTCTAATATTATGTAGGATAGTCTCTGGCTCTTCTGCAGGGTTTACCAAGATCTCATTCGCCCCTCTAAGCGCCGCATACTGCCTATTGATCAATTCTACAAGTTCGCGGTTATTCCCATTCCAGGTAGAGGCCTCGCCTGTGACATTACTTCCTGCAAAGGCTATATTGAAGAGACCTATAAGGCTCTCTGGGCTATTTAGATGATTCACTCCTACTGCGCACTCTCCAAGTTTCTCACGGCCTCTCTGGTACTCTATTTTTATAAGCCAATCCATACCACTTGCAGGTATCATATCTTTGCGGCTATTCGGATATCTATCCCTTAACTTTCTCCAGCATGTATCCATCACTCTATACTCTCTGGAACCCTCTCTTATCAGATCCTGATTAAACCTCATCTGATAAGTCAATCCACTCATATCTTCAGGCAATAGATCAAATATCTCTAGCATGATCTTGGCATCTCTTGCCAGCGCTTCCTCTGCATCCCGCTCGGCCACTCCTGCACCATCAGTACCCGATCTTCTCAATCTCTCAGAGAGTAGCTCTTGCAAATAAACAGATCTATGTCCATCTAAAAGCAGGCCCTCATCTTCTCCTTCTCGTAAATAGAATGGTTCATATCCGTTATTTATCAAAAAGTAGTTTATCATAAACCAGGAGAGTCTATGATGGCCTGATGCCACATGTGGTGCCTTTTCAGTAGGCTTATCCGGCTCTACTTTATTAAATCCTTCCAAACCCAGAAAGAAAGGATCACGACAATAGAATTGCCTGTAGATCTCGGCTGCTTGTTGTACAACATCTAATCTTTCTTTCTCTCCAAAAGTCGCATCATTTACTAATGTCATTACATCACGGTGCTCATCTCTTATCCCTGCTGAACTAACTCTTACGCGATAAAGCTCTTCATCCTGTGGTTCGCCTCTAAAGAGGTGGAATAGCTCTATGGCATGATCCCATGTAAATTCAGGTGCTTGTAGGACCGTATTATTAAAATACTCCACAGCAGCTAAAAAGTGTGGATTTTGATTAAAGCATTTATCAGGATCTATACGCGTTGCCGCATGCACTTCCCCGCTTACCCCACCAGCTCTTCGTGCCGCAGGGCCATCCAGTGCCTCACTATACATATCATCTGTTGGGCTGCCTTCACCCCATGGTGCCATCTCGGGATCTTTGCGCTCTGGAGCATCTTCAACTGGACTGTTCCTCTTCATCTCAGCATAAAGGAAACAGCTTTCTGCTAACCGCGCATGCCTTAATACACCATCTTCATCTCTAAGCCTTTCATAGCAATTAGTCAATGCTGCATGGATACTCCAGAGAGAGAGGGCTTCATCCCTTAAATCATATAAAGATAACATGTTATTATAAAGCCACATTGCATCGGCAAGTGCTGCCTCTGCATTTCTCAATGCTTCCATCTCACCACTTATACTCTTCGAGGACATGCTATATTTAGAGGTTAAATTTGTATACAGTTCTGCTTGTCTTATAATTGTCTTGAGAAGGCGGATGGTCTCTTTTGCTAGATTTCTTTTTACATAATATATCTTATAAACCCTCTTTGCCCCGTTCAAGCTATCCCTTGCATCTATTAAATCAACTTCTGCCTGCAGATAATCTTCGCCCTCAAAAGCGCTCTCTGCTGAATTTATACTCTTCGATGCCGAATCTAAATACCAGCTCATCTCTCTTACCAGTCTTGTCTTGTCTACGCCATTATCTGTATTAGCTTTATCATCGCCTTCACTGGTTTCACCCGGTATATGCATCAGTTCCAGAGCTTCTCTTGTTGTACTTGCTTCGTGGGCAATAAGATCTAACACTCTTTTCTTTGCTGCATCTGGCCTTCTCCTGTGCGCTCTGATATCTTTGGGCCTCTCTGCTTCTGGACGGCCTTGCTGTATATTTGGCCTTCTTTTACCTGGATAATCTGAAGATAGTTCTTCTAGTGTCGAGCCTGGTACGGGTGTCGAGTTGGCAGTCATCCATGTTCTGGTAATTGACTCTCTTAACTGATCTTCATCAGGTGTACCTTCGTAAGTTTGCGTATAGTCATCTTCAGGTAGCGGGGATGGAGTTTCCTCTAATTCAATACCATCTATATCAAATGTCAGGATTCCATCTTCAAATGTTGCTGGTATGCCTAATACGCGCGCGATTCCTCGCTCCTTTAATTCTTCACTAATCGTATCCTTTTCTCTATTAAGTCTTTTTTCCATTTTCTTTACAGAATAGATCTCCAGAAAATCATAGAACACATCTGCCTTAATCGGATTTGTAAAATTGATATTAATCTCATTAACTGTGTCTTCATCCAGAATTCCTACTATACTCGCTACTAAATACATAAGTATAAGGTGACCATTCATAATTCTACTTTTAGATAGAAGCCGTTGAATATTCTCTTCGTTAATAAGCTCATAAACATTCAATTTTGCATATAGAGTAGAAATAATCATGATAAAGTAGTCATTCATGTATTCTCTATTATGGGCATCTAGAAGGGCGACTATAGCTTCTGGAAGGCGCTCTTGATTCGCCAGCACAGCTGCCAGATAATAGTATGCGTAACTGTACATCGGGTGCTTTTCTATTAATTCTCTGGAGGCCGATTCTAACTCAGCCCATTCTGAGCGCAACATCATCTTGTCAGAATCTCTTTGGTACTGTTCGAGTGCCACATAAGCTTCTTCGGTATAAAAAGTCTTGTCTCTTTTTCTTTCTCGATAATCACTAAATGAATATAGTCTTGCATAAGCCATATCACCACGTATGTCATTTATCGAGGCAGTTAAATCTAATCCCTTTTTAAGATTCTTAGAAAGAAGTTCGGCCAATGCCCATCTCTCTGGATTATCGTTCTTTGGCAGTCGCTGCCATTCTCTTAAAATACCATCTATGTCATCTCTGTTCTGTGGATCTTTCAAGATATCTACAATTTCAGCTAAAAGATTGGTGGCATCTGCTCTTCCCAGTACCCTTGAAACACATTCGCCCACTCTCTCATCTTCGAATGGCAACAAGGTATAAGTTCTTAATGCATATTCAGGAAATAAAATTGGGATCCTATGATCATTTTGTGTCTTATAAAGCAGTCTATCATCACTATCGCTTATATCCCATATATAGCGGGAAGCGTTTGCCAATAGATCCTCATTATTAAATGGCGTGCCTATGAACCCCCATATTCCACTGCCAGGTGATTTAAAATTGGCCGGCCAAACCGCATATAAGAGCATGGCTTCAAGAAGTTCTCTGAATGATGTTTGGGGAGTCGCCCATACAGAATTATGCTCTACAATAAATCCTTTTTCTTTCAAATGCTTGTTTAGTGGTATTACATGCCGATCCAGTGTATATCCTTTATTATTTTTGTCTATAGTTGCTTGAGTCAGGCCATCTGTACCTACGTTTATTCTCCTGATACCCATATCCCATAAAGCATCAACTAAAGCCGCGTCTATATCATCACCGTCAAAAAGAGAAAGCGTATGGGTTATTATCTTGAATTCATAATATTTTTGCAAACCTTGTTCAGTAATACGGTCCCTGAGTGCGAATATTCTTTCTTTATTCACCAAAAAATCATCATCAGTAATAGACACGAGTATCTTGTCATCTTCGTCAATATCTATACCCTCTCCTTCAAGTGAGAGCCTCTCTACTAACCAGTCTTTTATCGCCTCTGCTGACCATTCCCCTTCTAAGCGCCTTTTTTCGTGCGCTTCCACTCCTCTCAACTTAGCTTGCCTTTCTTCAAATGCGCTGTCTCGTGGCATAACCATCTTATACCCCTTACCTCCCCATTTGGTACAGAAAGCACATCTGCGCGGACATGCCCGGGAAGTATG
>CAYLIX010000005.1:1186-18701 GCA_964383775.1 uncultured Planctomycetia bacterium | reverse complement strand
GACAGGCCTCTTCAATGGTAATATACGTCTTGAGGCCTGTCCCCTTTTACTTGGGAGGGGGTGCCCCCCACGAGAAATCTTTTACTTGGGGGGTGCCCCACTGCGAAATCTGGGCGCCCGTTCGGCGCCACCCGCAAACATTGCTGGTAGTTTAGTTATTTCTTATATATGCGGGGGACGCGGTCAGTGAGGGAGCAGACGATCTCATAGGGGATAGTACCGGCAAGGCGGGCAAGGCGTTCAGTGGTGATCTCGTTGTCTCTCTGTTTTCCTATGAGCACCACTTCATCTCCAAGCTTTGCATTTTTGATATGGCCTATATTTATCATGGTCTGATCCATTGTAACCTTTCCCACAATAGGCGCCCTCTCCCCTCGTACTAATGCCTCGGCCTTATTGGAGAGTATCCTTCCATATCCGTCTGCATAGCCTATGGGTATAGTGGCGATCTTGGTATGCGCCTGGGTAACATATGTCCTGCCATAACTTATGGACCTGCCAGGCGGGACCTTTTTAATATAGACTATCTTGGTCTTGAGGGATAGGGCAGGTCTGAGATCTATTAATCTTTGAAAACCCTTCTTGGGATACATTCCATAGATAATAAGGCCTGGCCGTACAAGATTGAGGTGGGATCTCTTAAAGTTGATCGTTGCAATGCTATTAGCAGCATGCCTGTATGGTATATTTAAACCCCTGTTTAATAGCTGGCCTATGAATCGCTCAAATGCCTCTATCTGGTAAGTGGTATAGACCTTGTCCCTTGCAGCAGATGCAAAGTGTGTATATACGCCTTCGATCTCTATATGTTTGGATGAAGCAACCCTGTCTATAAAATCCAATGCTTCGTCTTCATGCCAGAACCCTATCCTACCCATGCCAGTGTCGATCTTTACATGGACCTTAGCAGTGCATTGCAATCTCTTGGCCTTCTTCTCTATGGCTTCCAGGATCTCATCATTGGCAAGGGTAAGTGTAATATTATTTTTAAGTGCTGGACCTATTTCATTCGGGAGGACTGAACCTAAGACAAGTATTGGGGCGTCTATTCTCTTTCTTCTCAATGTGAGCGCTTCATCTGTAGTGGCTACACCGATATAGTCTACGCCTAGAGAGCTTAATCTCTTTGAAACTTCACACATGCCATGGCCATATGCATTGCCCTTTACCACGACCATGACTGCTACGTCTTTTCCAACGAGGCGCTTGATCTTATTAAAATTAAACTCTATGGCATTGAGGTCTATCTCTGCAATGGTGGGCCTGAAGAATCTCTTCAACGCTCTATCCCCTTTATGCTGCATTCTCTTGAATATATATACATGGGTATTAATCTATCCGGGTCTTCAAACTTCTTATCCTCAAATCTATCTACAGCAAGTATGGCTGTAATCTCTGGCCTTGGGTACCACTCATCTTCAGCTGCACATATTGCATCAGGGTACTTTTTCTTTATAAGGTCTCTACTACGAGTAATACCATCCCCCACAAAGAGCATAGAGGATTTATTGCAATCAATGCTATCAGGTTTCTCAATAAATTCATCTTGTGATACAAGTGAATAATCCCACTTTCTTATTATACCACCATTCTCTGCCTGATATAAAGATGTATATAGATTCCCCTTCTTTGCATCGATGATCGTACAAATATGCGCACTCTTATCTTTCACATTATAGGCAATAACATCGAGTGTGGGTATAGCAATTATGGGTATATTTGTAGCAAGATTCATACCTTTTAAGGTAGAGACACCTACGCGTAATCCTGTAAAGGATCCAGGGCCTATAGACATGGCAAGGGCATCTATATTGTTCAGTTTCAAGCTTGCCTTATTTAACAAAGAATTTATGCTTGGGATGATCTCCTCAGCGTGGGTAAATTCTTTCTTTGATCTGTATTCTGCAAGGATAGTAGTATCATCACTTATGGCTATACCTAGATTCTTTGTCGATGTCTCTACAGTAAGTATCTTCATATAGATTCTTTCGTCGGCGCTTTTTTATAGGGGACGTTTCGCCTTCGGGAAACGTCCCCGTTATGGCGCCTCTTCACAATGATAGTTAAAGGTGCTTTAATAAATTTTCGGATTTAATCCCATGTGTGATTAATACTACTTCTCTTTTGGTCTCACTCTTTACAGAAAGGTTGATCTCTAATCTATCTTCTGGTAAAAGCTGCGGGATCTTATCTGCCCATTCTATTACAGTAACGCCTTTGCCATAAAAGTACTCTTTATAGCCTACAGTATCTAGATCTGACGGATCATCGAGCCTGTAGACGTCAAAATGGTACAAAGGTATCCTGCCTTTGTGCTCTTTGACTATTACAAAGGATGGGCTATTTACGTATTTTGAGTCTTTCACGCCCATGCCCTTTGCTATGCCCTTGGTAAGGGTAGTCTTGCCGCTTCCAAGCTCTCCAGATAGCGCAATAATGTCGCCTGGCTTTAGCAGGCGACCTAGCAAAGCCCCGAGCTTTATGGTCTCGTCAATATTATTTAAGGTAATTGTCTTCATCATTTAAAAATGTTTGAAGCCAGATGGTTTTAGTCTGCGCATTCTACCATATCTATCGATGATCTTAATCTCTTTGGCTTTATCTGTTATCTCTCCTATAATGCTTACTCTCGTCTTGAATCTTTTATTGAATCTCTTTATTAGATCTTTGGACCCTTTTCTCGGTACTGTAAAGAGAAGCTCAAAGTCTTCACCGTCATTTAGTGCATTTTTTGTACTACTACCTTTAGATACTGGTATAAGACTCTCGTAAATCCTCGCTCCCTTTTTGCTGGCAGTGCATATTCTCAAGATGTCCTGTGACAAACCATCTGATATGTCTATCATTGAGCTTATCTTAATATTGCGTGAAAGGAATTGCGCCTCTCTTATCCTGGGAGTAAAATCGAGATGCTTCCCGTTTATGGAGCCACCCAACTCTCCTGTGACCATTATAAGATCTCTTTTTTCTGCGCCCGAACGATAGACTATATCATCTCTTCCTGCAAATCCCATAATCGCTATATCTATAATAAGCTTGGAAGAGGCATTGGTATCTCCCCCTACTATATCTATGTTAAATCCCCTTGCAGCGCTCTTAAGTCCGCGATATATCTCGTCGATAAACCTTACTTTCAACTTCTTGGGAAGCCCCAGGGATACTACTGCATACTTTGGTTTGCCATTCATGGCTGCAATATCACTTATATTTACATTGAGCGCTTTTTTGCCTATGTGGAATGGTTTATCTTTCCTTAAATCAAAGTGTGTGCTCTCTATGAGCATGTCAGATGCAAAGAGAAGCACTTTGTTTTTATTTAAGGCTATGACTGCTGTATCATCGCCTATGCCTTTAATGACAGACTTGCGACATCTCAAGCTCTTTGAGAGCCTGCTGATTAATCCGGTTTCGCCCAGTTTAGTCAGATTCATAGAAAATATTTCTTAGTCTCTTTTTTATATGGTCGTTTTAGTATGCCGCGCTCTGTGATGATGGCTGTGATAAGATTATTTGGTGTTACATCAAACGCAGGGTTTCGTACATTTATGCCCTTTGGAGCGATCCTCTTGCCACGAAACTCCATCACCTCTCTTCTGTCCCGTTCTTCTATGGGTATATCTTTACCAGTCTTAATCCTGAGATCAAATGTAGACATAGGGGCAACTACATAGAATGGTATCCTATGGTGTCTTGCAAGGACTGCGAGGCTGTATGTGCCTATCTTATTTGCAGTATCGCCATTTCTTGCTATCCTGTCTGCACCTACAAAGATCTTGTCTATGGTCCCGCTACGCATAAGAGAAGCGGCCATATTATCACATATAAGAGTCGTCTTTATTCCTGATTTTTTGAGCTCCCATGTAGTAAGGCGGGCACCTTGTAAAAGCGGCCTTGTCTCATCTACGTAGACGATTATATTCTTTCTTAATCTCTTTGCCTCAAAGAGCACGCCCAATGCAGTACCATAATCTGCAGTAGCAAGCCCGCCAGCATTACAATGGGTAAGAATATTATCCCTCCTTCTTACCAAGCGCGCTCCATATCTAGCCATACGGCGACAGATACTCTTATCTTCTTTTATTACCTTAAAGGCCTCGCTCTTTATATCCCTCTTCATCTTATCCACGCTGCTTTTATTGTCTATGATGACCTTCTCCATTCTCTCTAGTGCCCAGAAGAGGTTGCGCGCAGTAGGCCTGCTCGTTGCAAGATATTTTATGGCATACCGTATCTCTCTCTTGAATTTGTCTCTATTCTGAGATTTAGAATTCTCTGAGGCTAGTAATACTCCAAGTGCTCCTGCTATGCCTATGGCAGGCGCTCCCCTTACCTTCATAGACTTAATCGCATACCATAACGACGGTATATCACTGCAATAGGTGTGTTTAAATCTATTGGGTAGGAGTGTCTGATCTACCATCTTTATCTTATTCTTTACCCACCTTATAGTCTCTACAGGCATCTCTCTTCCTCCATTATTGCCAGATCATCTTTGCGATCATATTCTTCTTTATATATATAGCATCATACGGACATACTTCATGGCAACAGAAGCACTTTACACACTTTGCCTCATCTATACATGATGTCTTATCTGTGATAGTTATAGCATCTACTGGGCACGAGGCCTTACATATATTGCACTTCTTGCAATCCTTCTCTTTGATAAATGGCCTGAAGTGTATAAGTTTTGCAAAGGGTCTTGCTATCCAGCCCGGGACTTTATAGTAAACTTCTGTCTTTGGTAATTTAAAGTCCTTTATCCCTGCAGAGTTGATCGATACACCCTTCACTTCTATATCCTGTAAGCGGCCATTTCCTATGCCTCTCTCTGAGGCCTCTTTAATCACTATATTTGCTGAATATGGCAGCCCTACCAGCCCTGCAAATACTGCATCCATGCTTACTCCATCAGCACTTGCTAGGACAAGCCCGATCTTACGCACACGGCCAGCTGCCGGGCCATCCCCATCCATACCCACTATGCCGTCCATTATAGATAAGGCGGGTTTAGTAATAGAGAATATATCTACTATGATCTTGGCAAAGTCTTTTGCATTGGGTGCCTTCTTATGGCACTGCACCTTGCTTAATCCCGGTACAAACCCGAATGTATTCTTAACAGCCCCTGTAATCATTGACAGGGTATGGGTTTTGAGCTTTGGTAGATTTATAATAAGATCAAAATCCTTAATGGCCTTGGCTATAGGGTACCCGTTTATATGTATGGCCTCATCAAATCTAATAAGCGTTGCGCCTTCTTTATCCGCAACCTCTTTTATGCCTGACCTTTCATAGACCTCATCAATATACTTTACTGTAAAGAAGCTGCCGGGTGAATCACCTATGGAGGGTATGCCTCCCGCTTCCCTTACCAGCTGCACAACAGCCCTTACAAATTCCGGATGTGTATCTACTGCCTCTTCTGGTAATCTTGCAGATAAGAGGTTGGGCTTGATCAGGACCTTCTGCCCAACTTTTACAAAATGCGATATACTGCCTATAAGATCAAGCGCTTCTTTTACAGCCGCCTTTACTCTGCTCGATTCATAATCACTGCATCTAGTTATTGATACCTGCGACTTCATCAATGGATGCCCACATTCTTTATAAACAGTATAAGGCTTAGCATGGCAAGATTATGAGTAATGTGGACAGTAATAGATGATATTATGCTGCCAGTCTTCTCATATAGATATGCCAGGAATACCCCGAGTACAAAGATCGGCAGAAACGCTACAATGTGGGCATGTAAAAATGAGAATATTAGGCCGCTTGTGAGTATGGCCCACTTCATTCCCACTTCCTTTTTTACGGCCCGATATAAGAATCCCCTGAAGAATATCTCTTCCACCACAGGCCCTATAATAGCGACAAAAAAGGTAAGGTATGTAAGTACCATCTTCTTGTCCTCTTTAAGGAACATATCCAATATTGGTTGGGGTTCTGGCTTATATCTAAAGAGGCCTACGAAGAATACTGTTATTAAAAGGGCTGCTACCAATGCAGGCGTTATGGATATATAGCCTACAAAGCCATATGTAATGTTCTTTGCAAAGTTCTTAAGGGTAAGGCCCAGATCAGAGAGTTTATGTTTGTGCCATGAAATGACAAAATAGAGTACCAGCGCCATTACTAGGATATCGAGGATACTCGTATTTATTATTGAGACTATACGTTCATTGAGCTTTATCGCAGGAAAGACCGCGGACAAGATATATTCTATCAGCGTTATTATGTACCCGAAGAATATGAATAGTATGACCACCTTTAAGACATCCCAGATATCCCAGCGCGCATGTGTGGGAGAATGGCACTTCTCCAGTATCTTGTGTGGATGTATCCTGTGCACAAACATGATGAAGCTTATGATCAGGCCTATGAGTATGACACCTGCTATTGCCAGGATAAAGAATGCTGCTGTAAAGGCTGCCTTCTTCTTCTCTTCTTCACTAGCCTTTGACATTATATCCTTCTCTATTATCGATCCTACTCTAGAAGGTTTTTGAGATTCTCCAGCAGAAGGAACACCCTTATCCAATCCAGAGTAGAAGGCCATAAGATTAATAGAGATTATAAAGATGATAAGCCAGCGGTATAGAGACTCCTCCTTTATAAAGCTGACAAAATCTTCCAGGAATGTCGTGTATCTCGGCATAATCAACCTACCACGTTATATCTTCTGAGCCTGAAACCTACCTTCAGCTCATTCTCTGCAATCTCTCTGCACCTATCTATATCTACACCAGCAAGGTCAAGAAAACTAAGCTCTACCTCTATCCCATTATCCCTGCATTCTATGGCAAACTGTTTTATCTCTTTATATACACCTTTACCAAACCGACTCTTGCAGATCTTGTCATACATCTGGCTCGTATCTACATTGAGGCTTACAGAGACCATATCAATACATTCCTTAAGCTCTTTTGCTATTGGTCGCTTATTTAAGATTACCCTCTCCGTTTGTAGCAAGCCTTGTGTGGAAGCCCATATCCTTAAATCTCTTTGCTGCTTTTTTCAAGAGATCGAGCCTGAGCGTAGGCTCTCCATAACCGCAGAAGACTATTTTCTTATATCCCGGGTATCCCTTTGCAGCATCCATTATCTCGTCTATATCAGGCTCCTTACCTAACTTCAGGTTATGCCCCTTTACAAAATCAGTAGATCTCTTTACACAAAAGCTGCAGTCGTTCGTGCACTCATTTGTAATATTTATATAGAGGGAGTCGCGTATTGGATAAGCTATCTTGCCCTCTTCCTTGTAAGGGAGGCCAAAGAGGCATATTGCATTATGCGTAGTAATCCTCTCTATATCATCGCATGATAGTCCGTGGATCTTTGAATGTGCCTCTACAAGGCTTTTTAAGTATGCAGGTTCGTTTCGTTTGCCTCTATATTCTTGAGGCGCTAAAAATGGTGCATCCGTCTCTAAAAGCAATCTCTCTGGTGGCACCTTCTTTGCAAGGGTACGTAGCTTATTGGCATTCTTAAAGGTCAGGTTGCATGTAAAGGATATGTAGAATCCCATCTCTATGGAATCTTTTAAAAATCCTTCATCACCTGAAAAACAGTGCATTACACCCTTAAATGTTGAATTATAACTTTTAAGTATTCCGAGCATATCCTTGTGCGCATCCCTTGTGTGTATGACAAGCGGCAAGTCCTCTTGCAATGCAAGTTCTATGGAATCTAAGAATAAGGCCTTCTGCATCTTCTTTGATGAGAGATTCCTATAATAGTCAAGCCCCACCTCGCCTATTGCAACTATCTTCTTATCTTTGCAAAGTCCCTTTAATTCTTCTGGTATCTTGCCATTTACCTCGTCGGCATGATGCGGGTGGATACCTAATGAGGTATATATATCCGTCTCTTCTTTTGCCAGTTTGTATGAGAGCATACTCGTCTCTACAGAGGTGCCGATATTTATAATGGCGCCTACGCCCGCTTCCTTGGCGCGCTTTAGTACCTCGTTTCTATCCTGATTAAAGTCCGGAAAATCGAGATGGCAATGCGTATCTATTATCATACTATTTTTTAATTCGCGGGAATATAGGTAAGCCTTTATTAACCTTTGTCCCGGCCTTTATGAGACCGTATCTGGTGATATCATTGAACTTGATCTTGTCAAAACCTTCTAAGCCCAGCTGCTTCCACATCTTCAAAGCAGTCTCAGGCATAAAGCTCGATATTGCGATTGCAGTGACCCTTAATGTCTCCAAAAGCTCATAGAGAAAACCGGCCAATTCATCGCATCTCTTCTCCTTTGCCAGTTTCCATGGCGCAGTCACTTCAATGGATTTATTGGCCCTGTTTACAAGGACCCAGATAGAGCTTAAGGCTTCACTGAAATTGAGGACCTTCATGGAACCCTCTAATTTTACAACCATATTAGCAACAGCCTCTTTATACTCTCTCTTCTGACGACACGAGCCAGGGACCGAGCCATTTAAATGCTTCTCTACCATGGTAAGGGTCCTGTTTAAGAGGTTGCCCAGGTCATTGGCAAGGTCTGAATTGAAGCGATTGATCAATGCACTCTCTGAGAAGTTGCCATCCAGGCCAAAGGGCATTTCACGGAGAAGAAAATACCGGTATGGATCGACGCCATATTGGCCTATTATATAGTGAGGGTCTACGACATTCCCCTTTGACTTGGACATCTTCTCATCCTTTATGGTCCACCATCCATGCGCAAACACAGTCTTCGGGAGCGCTATGTTACAGGCATGGAGCATGATCGGCCAGTAGACAGCATGGTGGCGCAAAATATCCTTGCCTATTATATGAAACTCTGCCGGCCATAGCCTTTTAAAACGCTTCTTCTCTTTTAAGTAGCCTGCGCCGCTTATATAATTTACAAGTGCATCAAACCATACATACGTAACATAATCCTTGTCAAAGGGCAGCTCTATACCCCAATCAAGTCGTCTCTTAGACCTTGAGATGCAGAGGTCATTCAGTCTATTATTCTCTAAGAATGATAAGACCTCATTTCTTCTATAGTCGGGCATTATAAAACGAGGGTTCTTCTTTATATAATCTATGAGCCAGGACTGGTATTTGGAGGTCTTAAAGAAATAATTGTCCTCTTTGATATGCTCCAATCTTCTCTTGCAGTCCGGGCACATTCCGTCAGGGGCCTGTGTCTTTGACCAGAACATTTCACAGGGCACACAAAAGTATCCTTCGTATTTATCCTTATATATATCGCCCTTCTTGTGCAGAAGATCCATAATAAAAGAGACGGTCTCCTGGTGAAAATCATCAGTAGTCCTTATAAAGAGATCATATTCAGTATTAAGATCCTTCCACAGTTTTTTAAAATTGGGCACAATTCCGTCTACAAAGGCCTTCTCTTCTCCTCTTTTAAGCCCTGCCTCTATCGTCGCCTTTTCTATCTTCTCTCCATGTTCGTCCGTGCCTGTCAGGAAGAAGACATCATCGCCCAATAGTCTGTGGAATCTAGCCAGCGTGTCAGTAGCTATCTGGGTATAGGAGTGGCCTATGTGGGGACTCGCATTCACATAATAGAGCGGCGTAGTTATGTAGAATTTATTTTTCTTTGTAATGAAGTTTAATCTGACGGCCATCATCAAGCTCCACCAATGCCTCACGTTTTAACGCATTTATAGATAAGACCTTTGCCTTGCCCTGCTTCGTCTTTATCATCTCTCCCTCTTTCGGCATACCCTTCATAAGGCTCCTATATGTCTGGTACTCATACCCCAGACAGCACATGAGCCTGCCGCAGCAGCCTGATATCTTTGTAGGATTCAGGGGCAGGTTCTGCTCCTTTGCCATCTTTATGGTAACGGGTTCAAAGTTCTTTATGAACTTGGCACAACAGAGCCTCCTGCCGCAAGGCCCATACCCGTCTAGCATCTTCGCCTCATCCCTGACCCCTATCTGTTTAAGCTCAATGCGCGCCTTGAATATCTTTGCCAGGTCCTTTACCAGTTCCCTGAAATCTACCCTCTCTTCTGCGGTAAAATAGAAGACGATCTTTGAGCGGTCAAATGAATATTCAGCGTCGATCAGTTTCATCTCGAGCTTATGGGCTTCTATCCTCTTCTGGCATGTTGCGATGATGTCCTTGAGGCGTTTTCTATTCTTCTCTATCTGGTAAAGATCTCCAGGCGTAGCCTTTCTTATGAGTTTACGCAGCGGCCGCCTTACCTCCTTATCCTGCAAATGCTTTACCTCTGAGACTACCTCTCCGTATTCGAGTCCACGATCCGCCTCTACTATTACCTGCTCCCCCATCTTAAGTTTGGAATCAGAGACGGCATAGTATTCAGTCCTGCCTGCTTCCCTTAATCTTACCTGTATAACATCCTGCATAATATTACCTATACCATTGGCACGCCAGATTGGCGAGCGCTAGTTTTGGGTTTACATTCTCTTCTATGTAAGCGCGCGTCTTTAACGTCTCTTCCAGCATAACTCTCACTTCTTTCGTCGGAAATGAGTGCGCCTTTTCATTAAGCTCTTGTAATCTATCTACATTTACAAGAAGTCTTTGATCGACATTGTTCTTCAGCATAAATAGATCTCTACACCAGCCTACCAGTATATCTATAAGGCCCAACAGCTCTTCTCTCTTGTTATTATAAAAGAGCGGATCCTGGTGGACTATTATATTCTCCTGTGTAAAGAGATCTATGACTTGATTCTTCCATGATAGGGTATCTTCACGCTTCATCTTCAAGGCACTGCCTATCCTGCCTTCTGCCAGACGCGCTAAAAAATGTGCCTCCTGGGCAGTCAGGCTATAATCGGTCTTTAATAATTCCTCCAATGCATCCGGAGTGGCTGATAGGAAAGGTATTGGCTGGCAGCGCGACCTTATTGTATCGAATACCTTCTCCAGGTTATCTGTGATAAGGATAATGTATGAATCCTTGGGCGGCTCTTCCAGTATCTTTAATATGCTGTTGGCTGCTTCGTCTTTTAATAGATGCGCCTTATCTATAATAAATACCTTGGAAGCCGCTTCAAATGGCCTCAATACTATCTTTGACTTAAGGGCCCGTATCCTCTCTATCTTTATCGTATTTCCTGCGCCTTCCGGAGCTATCCAGGAGACATCCGGATGATTTAATGCCTCTATCCTCTTGCAAGAAGAGCATCTGTCACAGCTGCCATCTGCAAGGCGCTCTTCGCAATTTAACGCCTTTGCAATAGCGAGCGCAGTGGAGTGCTTCCCCACACTGTCTGGCCCAAAGAATAAGAGTGAGTGGGGCAGCTTATTTGCCTTAAGGTATCTCTTTAAAAATTCTATCGCCTTATCCTGTAGTTTTATATCTCTGAATGACACTCAATACCTCTTGTTTTACAGCGGCTTGTGTATCTAGTAACCTCTTCTTCGATTTTATGACAGAGACCCTTTTTCGTTCACTTCGCGCTATCTCGAGATAGCCTCTCCTCACCTTGTTGTGGTATCTGCGCCCCTTGGACTCCATGCGGTCTTTTCTTCTCTTTGCAATACGGCGAAAACCTTTATTAATATCCACGTCTATGATGATGGTCTTGTCCGGGCTTACACCTCCAGTAGCAAAGGCATTCATCTTCTTTATAGCAGTCTTATCAAATCCATCGCCGTATCCCTGGTAGACAATGGTCGCATCACTGAATCTGTCGCATATCACTATCATCTTCTTAGCCAATGCCGGCTTTATAACCTCGCTGACTAGCTGGGAACGACTCGCCTCAAAGAGAAAGAGCTCTGCTTTGTCATCGAGTAAGATATTCTTTGGATCGAGAAGAAGACCTCTTATCTTCTCCCCGATTCTTGTACCGCCCGGCTCCTTTGTATATACGCAGGGATATCCGGATCTTACAAGATATTTATAGATAAGGCTTGAATGTGTGCTCTTTCCACACCCTTCTACGCCTTCAAATGTGATGAATATGCCTTTTCTTAGACCTTTCTTCGCCACGTAGTGCCTTCCTTTGAATCCTCGAGTATTATGCCCTCTTTATCGAGCTCATTCCTTATTTCGTCTGATCTCTTATAATCATGATTTTTACGTGCCTCATTCCTCTGGTCTATTAATAGCCTTATACGCTCTTCGGGCTGTGCTCTTTTAGAGAACTCTCTCTTATCTCTAAATAGGCCGTATATCCCGCCCAGTTTAAAGAGGGTCTCCTTTGCATAGAGCGACACATTGATATCACCTGCGTTATCATCGAGCGCTTTATTGGCATAATTTACAATCTCATGCAAAAATCCCAGTGCAAGCGGTGTATTAAAGTCATCGTCCATTGCATCTAAAAATCGTGCTTTAAGGCGCTCTATCTCACCTGAGGCCTTGGACTTCTTCTTCTGTATCTTTGCGCGCTCTATCCTGTCGAACAGTATATAGAACCTCTCTCGTGAACGCTTGGACTCCTCCATCTTCTCATGTGTAAAATCGAGTGGTGAGCGATAATGACCAGATAAGAAGAAGAGCTTTAATACTTCAGGGTGATACTTCTTTAATATATCTTTTATGGAGATAAAGTTACCCAGGGACTTGGCCATCTTTTCAGAGCCTATTGTGAGGAGGCCATGGTGTATCCAGTAGTTTGCAAAATGGGTCCCGCTTGAAGCCTCAGACTGTGCGATCTCGTTTTCATGATGAGGGAAGACGAGATCCAGTCCACCGCCGTGAATGTCAAAATTGCTCCCCAGTATATCCTGTGACATGGTAGAGCATTCAATGTGCCATCCAGGCCTACCCATACCCCATGGGCTACGCCATGATGGCTCATCTTTCTTTGCAGACTTCCAGAGAGCAAAATCAGCTGCGTCTCTCTTCTCCTGTCCGGAATGTATGCGCGCATTGCTTGCGATCTTGGCCATGTCCTGGCCAGAGAGCATGCCGTATTTTGAAAACTTCTTTACCTCAAAATAGACATCTCCTTTAGAAGCATATGCATAACCCTTCTCTATGAGCACTGAGATGAGCCTTATCATCTTCTTTATATATGATGTGGCCTTTGGCTCCAGATCTGCTCGCCCAATGCCCAGTGCATCCATATCTTCATAGTACCGCTTAAGATACTTCTGGGCTATTCTCTTTGTAGAGGCCTTAAGATCTCCTCCTTCTGCCCTCGCCTTTTCAATGATCTTGTCATCTATGTCAGTTATATTCTTGACGAGCTTTACCTTGTAACCTCTAAATACGAGATAATTTCTTATTACGTCAAATATATAACCGCTCCTTGCATGGCCTATGTGCGGCTCGTCATAGACAGTCGGGCCGCATGCATAGATCCCCACCCTTCCCTTCTTTATGGGGGTAAACTCCTGTTTTGTGCGCGCTAAGGTATTGTATATCTTTATTGACACTAGTCCTTCTTCTCCTGCTCGCTATGCCAATCCTTTAACTTGCCCTCTATGTGATCGATCTCATGCTGCAATTTATTCAATGCATTGGCCAGAGGATCCGGCAGCTTTGTATGCTCCAGATTTATCCCTGGGAAACGGCGTCCTTCTTTTCTTGCAATCCTACCCGGTACACCTACTACAGTTGAATTTGCCGGGATATCCTTTATAACTACGGCATTTGCGCCTATCTGGACATTGTCACCCACAGTGATATTACCCAGTATCTTTGCGCCTGCACCGAGGACTACATTATTGCCTATAGTGGGATGGCGCTTACCTCTCTCTTTGCCTGTTCCGCCAAGTGTCACCCCCTGAAACATGGTAACATTGTTGCCGACAATAGAGGTCTCACCTATCACCACACCCATGCCATGATCTATAAAGAGTCCATTGCCTATAGTGGCGCCCGGATGTATCTCTATACCCGTCAGAAAACGCCCCATCTGCGAGATCAGCCTTGCCAGAAATGGTATCCTGATCTTAAAGAGTTTGCGGGCTATCCTGTGCAGTATTATGGCATGGAGCCCTGAATAAGTGAGCAGGACCTCAACAAAATTGACTGCAGCAGGGTCTCTTTCAAAGCATGCCTTTACCTCTTTTCTGAAGGCTACTCCTATCACAATAAGAAAAGCTGCTATTGAAGCGAGTATTACGGATATCACATATAAGCAGGTCATGATCTCCACTCCTTATTTTAAGATCTGGTTAATCCTCTTAATGCATCTTTCCATGCCCAGTATAGGGATTATGATCTTTAGTTCCGGGCCATGCAGCTTGCCTGTTATGGCCACCCTTAAGGGCTGGTATATCATCTTTCCCTTAAGGTTCGTCTTCTTCTCTATAGACTTGATTAAGGGCTTGAAGTCCCCTTCTTCTATCTTAGTCTTCTCTTTAAGCTCTTTTTGGAATGCCTCCAAAACCTTCTTCGAGTCAGCTCTCTTTAAGATCTCTTTTGCGTCCTTCTCTTTTATATTGATCGTGTCACTAAAGAAGGTCTCTACATAGCTACTAATCTCTGAGATATGCGATAGGTGATCGCGCACAGCAAATACTATTCTCTTTATCCTCTCGAGTTCTGCTTTGCTGGGCTTGCCCTTGATAAATCCTGCCTTCTCTAAAAATGGCAGAGAGAGCGTCGTAAGTCTATCTATCTTTGCCTGTCTTATATAGAGACCACTCATCCAATCTAGCTTAGTCGGATCAAATGCCTCACTCGACTTAGAGAGCTTCTCCAGCTTAAATTCCTTCATCATCTCCTGGGGCGGCATAACCTCTCTATCATCACCTGGAGACCACCCTAAAAGCGCAAGGTAGTTTATCAGGGCCTCTGGAAGATACCCTTCATCTCTATAATATGAAATACTTGTAGCACCCGTTCTCTTGGATAGCCGTTCTCCTCCCGGCGCCATAGTAAGGGACATGTGCGCATAACAAGGCGGCGTAACGCCAAGCGCCTCAAAGAGCAGGATATGCTTCGGCGTATTAGAGAGATGGTCCTCACCGCGGATAATATGCGTAATCTTCATAGATGTATCGTCACATACCACTGCAAAATTAAAAGACGGCGTATCTGTAGATTTCATGATCACAAAATCGCCCATGAGTGATGTATCAAAGCTTACCTCTCCCCTTACTATATCATTGACTATGACCGTCTTTTGGGGCACCTTAAATCTTATAGCTGGCTTTATACCCTTATCTTTAAATCCTTTGATCTCCTCGGCAGAGAGCTTTCTGCAACGATTGTCATACCTGGGCGTCTTGCCAAGTTTTCGCGCCTCTCTCTTCCTGGTATTAAGCTCTTCATCACTGCAATAACAATGGTATGCCCTACCCTCTTTTAATAATCTATCTGCATGCTCTTTATAGAGCTTTGATCTCTCTGACTGTTTATATGGCCCGAATTTTCCTCCGACCTTAGGCCCTTCATCCCATGCCAGGCCCAGCCACTCCAGATCAAACATTATCCTTTCGACATAGTCCTCTTTAGAGCGCTCTATATCTGTATCTTCAATCCTCAGGATAAATGAGCCCTTATTGGCCCGCGCAAAGAGCCAGTTAAATAATGCTGTGCGCGCATTGCCTATATGGAGATATCCTGTCGGGCTTGGGGCAAAACGAACCCTCACCATCTCTTACTCCTCTTTTATCAAAACTACTGCCTGGGCTGCTATAGCCTCTTCGTTACCGGTTGCGCCCACGCCTTCGTTCGTTGTAGCCTTGATATTTATCTTTGACTTATTGATCTCGAGTGCCTGTGCCATTCTCTCCCTTATTGCATCTCTAAAAGGTGTTATCTTAGGCTTCTCGGCTATCAAGATAGTATCGATATTCTCTATTCTGTACCCCTTAAAGACTGCCATCTTCATGACATCTTTTAATAGCAGGATGCTAGATATATCTTTGTACTTTGGATCATCATCCGGAAAATGTGCGCCTATGTCGCCTTCACCAATGGCGCCCAGGATTGCATCACATACTGCATGCAGCAATACATCTGCATCTGAATGGCCCTGGAGGCCTTTTGTGTGAGGTATCTTGACGCCCCCCAGTATAAGGTCTCTACCTTTACATAACTTATGTATGTCGTAACCAATACCTATCTTCATAATAGCGCCTCACAAAATAGCAGATCCTCAGGCACAGTAACCTTAATATTCCTGCAGGAGCCTTTAACTACTCTCACCTTATGGCCCAATCTCTCGACGAGCATAGAGTCATCCGTTATCTTAGGTGAAATACTGCCCTTATAAGCCTTTACTATGATATCCTTTTTAAAGGCCTGGGGTGTCTGAATAGCAAAGAATTTATTTCTATCGGGTGTAGATTTTACTATAGAACTGCTATCTACAAATTTCAGTGTTGAGATCATTTGAAGCCCGCAGACTGCTGCGCCATGCTTTTTGGCAGCAGCGATAGCACGCACCAATGTCTCCCTATCTATCAATGGCCTTACACCATCATGAATAATTACTATGTCAGAATCTTTCGGTGCAGCCGAGAGCCCCCTTCTTACAGAGGATGCCCTTGATGGCCCACCAGAGACTACATCACTTACACATTTAAGCCTAAACTTCTTTATCAAAGCACGGCTTCTTGCTATATCATTGGCATGTACTACCAGGATGATATTGTCAATGCGCCCTGACTTCTCAAGCGCTGTAAGTGTGTGGATAAGGAGCGGTTTGCCTTTAAGAATGAAAAAGGGCTTTCTCATGCCCTTTTTCTTCGTAATCCTCGTTCCGGATCCTGCTGCAGGGACTATGGCAGTAACCTTCATATATGATCAGCTGGATGCTGTACCTATCGCCTTCCTTTTTTAGGGGTGTATCTTTCAGGTTGTTCAAGCTTTGCAAATATCATGCGTCCGGCAGAGGTCTGCAATACACTCGTTATTATGACCCTCACGGTCTGCCCTATAAGCTGACGCGTATTGTCTACAACGACCATGGTGCCGTCATCGAGATATGCCACACCCTGGTTATACTCCTTACCTTCCTTTGTTATGCGCACCTCAAGCTCTTCACCCGGTAGTACCACGGGCTTTAGCGCTCCTGCCAGGTCATTAAGGTTCAGCACGCTTATGCCTTCAAGGGATGCGATCTTATTGAGGTTAAAGTCATTTGTCAGTATCTTTGCCGTCAATAGCTTCCCGAGTTTTACCAGCTTGGCATCCACTTCCTTGACATCGGGGAAGTCTTCTTCATGTATTATCACCTCGATATGCGAATCCTTCTTTATCTTATGGAGTATATCGAGTCCGCGCCTGCCCCTGTTTCGTTTCAGGGAGTCCTGCGAATCCGCAATCTGCTGCAGTTCCTTCAATACAAAGCGCGGCACTACAAACCGCCCTTCTATAAATCTGGTCTGTACTATATCGGCAATCCTGCCGTCGATTATTACCGATGTATCCAATATGATTATGTCATCACGCTCATCCTGCCTTACGAACTTTACATACGGGACTATGAGGTTAAATTCATCTTTTCCGCGCATGGCTACCACTACACCGAGATAGCAGAATACCAGTATTAATCCCACCTGTAGTGTAAAGAAGACGCTGGAATCCATGGGAATAAGCTTTAAGATACCTGTCATTACCCATGCCATGAATACACCAAAGACGAGCCCAAAGACTGCAGC
>CAYLIX010000005.1:0-1176 GCA_964383775.1 uncultured Planctomycetia bacterium | reverse complement strand
AAGATTTCTTATGGAGGCCCTGCGCATGGCTATCTCGAGCAATATTATAGTTGCTGCGCCTGCAAAGCCTACTCCCCCTCCATAGGCTGCCACAAAGTTCGGAAAATAAGGCTTAAACATAAAACCGAGGTAATAACCTGCTATCGTACTTACCAATGCAAAGAATATCCTTATGAGCCAGAGAGTCATAGACTCCTCCTAGATTTTTTCTTAGTTTTGTTCTTGGGTTTCTCTTTTGTCTTTCTTAATAGTTTCCACGGATGCCTCCTTATATCGTCGGTAAATTCTTCTATATTATTGTAGACCGCCTCATCCGTCAGGAACTTCCCTATGGTGCCTTCACCCTGCTCAAGCTTCTTCATGACTGCAGTCGCCGAAGATGCAAGGTCCTTTAGGTCACAGGCAACTTCATCAAGCATAACGGGATCCTCTCCCACCAAAACACCATACTCCTCTACAAAGCCGGAGTCGCGCGTGCCTGGGATGATCTCCAGATACTTCTCCCCGAGCATACCCAGCGTATTTACGCGGACGACCGAATTTCTCTCTATCTGGACATCCTCCTTTATCCACGTCAGCACCTCGACCCGGGTCTTATTCATATCCTTATCATAGTATATCGTGATCTTGTCGACTTCACCCACATCAACACCTGCCAGCCTTACCGGAGCAGCCTCTGAGAGCCCACCAGCAAAGTTGAAGAGAGTCCTTATACGATAACCAGGCTGGAATATATAGATCTTGCCTATGGAGAATACGATTATAAATAGTATTAATATACCTATAAAGACAAATATACCTACCTTTAATTCAAATCCCTTCTCCTCCATATCTATCCTCCCGTCTTATGTAAGCGGTGTTCTGCGTCTGTGATCGGCCCCCTGGACTCCCCGTTTATGAACTGGTGCACTACGGGATTATCCGTATTCTTCACTTCGTCCGGGGTCCCTGTAAATATGATCTTGCCGTCATATAACATCGCTATCTTGTCAGCTATCTTGTATGCGCTCACCATATCATGGGTCACTGCTATCGAGGTGATCTTCAGCCTGTCATGCAGTTCCTTGATAAGATTATTTATAACATCCCCCATAATAGGGTCTATACCTGTAGTCGGCTCATCATATAGTATGATAGATGGATTTACGCACACTGCCCTTGCCAGGCCCACGCGTT
>CAYLIX010000004.1:0-19745 GCA_964383775.1 uncultured Planctomycetia bacterium | reverse complement strand
GCGATGCATTAAAAAATTCTCGCGGGCAGTAGTGCCTAACAAAGCTCCTGGTAAACATGGTCTTTATATTATTAAGAGAGATATCCCTTATTACCTTGTTCCCTGTGACATATATACCATCATCCCATCCCATCCTGAAGTTATTTAATAACATGGGAAAGAGGCTTACACTAGTTACAACAAAGATGATAGTAATACAAAAAAGTCTCCGGTAAGCCTTTCGCACTTCTAGCATATTCATATTATTGTATCTTCAGTCTCTGGGTTGCAAGGATCTTTTCATATCCTATCAGGACTGTGGGCTCCTCTATGCACATTCTGTAATATTCTCTTGAAGCGTTCAAGTTCCCCTCTAGCTCCATCTTTAATCCTATATAATAGAATGCCCTGGCCCTATCTGTCTGTAACCATGTATCCATATTTAACAGGGCCCTTTCCAAAGATATCTCATCTGTCAATAAAGCGGCTATTGTGCTTAAGCCAGTAGCGTCTTTAAGCTTTTTTGGAATGCTTTTCCATTCTCTCTTTGCAAGGTCTGTATTGCCCAAACGCATATACGCTTCACCTAGTCGCAAGCGTATCAGTGCATCGTAAATCTGTCTATGTATACGATTCTTATCATCCAGCATATCGCGATATATCTCTATTGCCTTTTCTCTTTCATTCTTTAAAGTATAGAATTCTGCTATATCCGCCTTCTCTTCAAGTGCAGATCTTCCTAATATAGAAAGTTTTTCGTATTGCCTGCTGGAATCAATATATCTATTTTCAAGCGCATATAGATATGCAAGTCTTCTGTACCCGTATTTCAGATCGGGTTTAAGCCTTACAGCAAAGGTCAATTCATATATTGCATTCTGTAATCTTCCCCGGGTAAAGTAATATGATGCAAGTGAAAAACGCGGTCGATATCTAGCGGGTGAGATCTCAAGACATCTCTTCAAATGAGCATATGCCTTGTCGAAATCCTTCTCAGACCTTATATAATATGTAGCAATATTATTATGGGCACGGTCATTATTTGGATAACTTTTCAGGATATTCCTATTATAGGTACCGCTATCATGCCAGACCTTGTTTCTGATCATGGTGAGTTGCATATAGATAAGTATGAGTACAATCTGTAGTAAGATAACGCCTTTTTTAGCTATCTCTTCTTTAGAGATTCCATACATAGAGCGAAAGAGCACTGCCACACTCAAAGCAAATCCCACTGAAGGTAGATAGAGAAATCTCTCTGCTATAAGTATCCTTATAGGGACGATATTGAGCACTGGTAGAAGCGCTATAAAAAAGAATAGCATTGAAAAGGAGATGTGCTTTATTTTGCTTTTTAGTGAAAGGGCTGCCATTATAAGAATGAGTAAAAAAGAAGCGGAGATCAGGACACCCGGCTCCTTAAAAGATATCGATATCGGAAATTTCATGTAATCCGCACAAAGATTTACAGGACAAAAGAGCAGTTTTATATAGTGAGCAATACCCCTGATCATAGTAAGAAAAGTTGTGTAGAATCCCCCTGTAAGGTATGTGGTCTGTGAAAATCTGCCTGTGAGATTTAGCCGTAACAGTATGTAAGACCCTGCTATCAATATATAAGGAAGGTATCTGGTAATCTTTGCAGTGATGCGTTCTTTCTTCTCATACAACCAGTCATACAAGACAAGAAGAAATGGCAATACAGCTGCCATCTCTTTTGAGAGGATCGAGCAAATAAATAATAACAAAGAGATAAAGTAAAGAAGTATTTTGTGAAATTTTATATATCTAATGTAGAAGATGAATGAAAGGAGGAGAAAAAACAAAAATAAGACATTGGGCCTGCCTGATATCCATGCAACCGCCTCTGTCTGGATAGGGTGCACCAAAAATATAAGTGCTGTAAAGAATGCAACGATACGTTCTTTTGTAATGAGCAATATTAAAAAAAATACCAGAAGTGCGTTTGCAATATGAAAGATGAGATTGGTTATATGATACCCCATAACCTTGTGGGGATATAAGGAATAATCTATGGCATACGAGAGTGGTACCAAGGGCCTATAGTTATCTCCGCCTATGCTCGATGCCTCATGCTCTGTAAAGTATTGCGTAATATTCTTTAGGCTGCGTATCAGGGTATTCGTTTCGACATGACTAGGATCATCCAGTATAAGTCCATTGCCCAAAGAATTACTATAGACGATCACCCCGATAGATATGATGATCGCAAATATAAGATAGGGCTTGAGAGATTTAAACTTGTAGTCTTCTTCCATCCTTATTGAATATTGCATACCTCTTTAATCCCAGACGATGGCAGACAAATTTCATTGTCGTAGAGACAACGCCAAGGCCATATATAACACTCCTTGAAAAACTTATAGAAGATGATTCTTTTGTATATTGCGAAGGAGAGCTAACCTCCCCTATCCTGTATCCGAAATATGCTGCCTGGAGAAGCATCTCATTATCAAAGATAAAATCATCGGAATTTTCCATAATCGGCAAGTTTAAAAGTAGCTCCTTGGAAAAGGCCCTGTAGCCTGTATGATATTCTGACATCTTTTGTCCGGTTAGCGTATTTTCAAAGAGTGTAAGGAGTCTATTGAATATATACTTATATAAAGGCATGCCGCCTTTTAGTGCCATGCCTCCCAAGATACGGGAGCCCAAGACAATATCAAAATCACCAGAGACTATGAGCCCTGCCATGGCCGTTATAAGCTTAGGGGGATACTGATAATCGGGATGAAGCATTATTACTATATCTGCTCCCTTTTTAAGTGCTTCCCTGTAGCAGGTCTTCTGATTTGCCCCGTAGCCTCTGTTCTTCTTATGCGCAAAGAGCGTAATATTGAGGCGCTTGGCAATCTCTCTTGTATGGTCCTGACTTGAGTCGTCTGTAATGATAGCTTCATCTACTATAGTCTTTGGTATATCATTATATGTCTTCTCAAGTGTCTTTTCGGCATTATAAGCCGGCATGACGACTATGATCTTCTTTCCCTGGAGCATACGCCTACTCTCCTTTAGAGAGTTCGAGTTTCTTAACTCTCTTCAGGGTATCTTCGATAAGTTTTCTGTTTGCGGATATCAAATCAGCTATAAGTCCTATCAAAAAGAGATAAAAACCCAATAACATAAATACGCCAACGACTATGAGGTGCTGAATGGGTCGTTCGCCTGGTATAGTCATATAAAGATATAAAAACCGTGCAAAGAAGAATAAGCCTATTGAAAATACAACGCTCGATATTATCGCAAATACCTTAAATGGCCTATACATCGTATAGATCCTGATAATAGTAGATATAGATTTGCTCATATATTCCCCAATCGTTTTAAAGAGCCTTGATTTACGAATAACAGGATTTGCCTTTATCCTTACATGACTAAGCGCTACATTGCCAGTTCCAGCCTGTATAAGGGTCTCGATGGTATACGTAAAATCGGATAAGACTGTCATAGATAATGCGGTATCCTTGCTAAATGCCCGGAATCCGCTCGTTACATCAGGGATATTGATATTAGATATTTTTTTGACTACCCAGCTGCCAAGGACCTGCAGCCTCTTCTTAATAAATGAGAAGTGCTTGATATTGACTATGTCTCTATCGCCTATTACCATACCAGATCTACCTTCAACAATAGGTCTTACGAGTTTAGGGATATCATGCGGGTCATACTGGCCATCTCCGTCGATATTAACTATGATATCCGCTCCATGCTGCAAAGCAGTATCTATGCCTGCTATAAATGCCTTTGCAAGCCCCTTTCTCCTGGCAAAATTCACAATATGGTCTACCCCGAGACTTTTTGCCACACCCTCAGTTTCATCAACGCTTCCATCATTTATGACCAAGGTCTCTATTACCCCTATGCCCTCTATCTTCTTTGGCATATTCTGTAATATACCAGGTAATGTATCTGCCTCATTCAGGCACGGGATCTGTATTATGAGTTTTAATTTTTTATCTTCCATAAAAAAATTATACCATATACATCAGAAATACGCCACAGAATTGGGGACGGCTATAGCCAAATCTACAACTATAGTCTTGATTAAGAAGAATAGAAATATTCCCCATGCCATACCCCTTAATAGATAGATTAGTTTTGTCGAACGCATATTGCCTATCACTTCATAAAGCATAAAAAATGTCCTTGATGCGAGTATCAATAGCGCTGGTACAGCTGCGAGTATGTAACGGCTCTGGTAATTTCCCCAAACGATGTAAGATAAGAGGATTATAAATACGGTCAAGAGAAGAAAACCATCCTCTTCTCTTTTCTTTGCCAGAAGAAAAAATGAGAAGAATGCAAATATATAAAATGGTGACAACTCCAATAGTCTATTTAGATAAAAATGCCATGGTTCTTTTGCAAGAACGCCCATCTGCCATGTTGTAAAGGGTATGTGCCCAAGATTAAGCGCATTAAAAAATGCCCTTGGTACAGAAGTAAAAAAAGCAAGATATAAGAAAGGTATGCTTACAAGTAATATCGGTGCATATCTTGCAGATCTTGATATCACTTCTCTCTTATTGTAAAAGCGGATAATAGACCATGCTACTATTACAAATATAACTGACCCAAGAGACATCAGTATCTTTACAAGCGTTGATAGATCATTGGTAAGTCGATCAAGGGGTGCGCTCATATAGCTATGGCCCAGGAGCATTTGGCGCAGAAATCCGCTGCCGTAGAACTTGATGTTTGTGATGATCCACGGAAACATAAAGAGAGCGCTAATAATAAATAGTAGATAAAAGTATATGTTCTTAAAGAGATCTCTTCTGTAGATAATAGCAAAGCACGCTATTATAACCAGTGCCAATACCCCGGGATACTTTGTGTAAGCGGCAAGCCCTATAGCTGCACCGCTAGCTAAAAAATAGATATTTCCCTTTTTGCATCCCATCCAGAAGAAGAGAAGCCCAAGATTAGTAAATTACGCAAGGGTCATAGCAAGCCAGATCTTTTCTGAACATATCCATGCGATAGGATCTATAGCTACTAAGAGCGCGGCAATAAGGCCTATCTTGCGGTTATAGAGAGTCGCGCCCAAAAGATACGCTATTAATATCAATGCACACCCGGCATGAACAGATACAAGCTCAGCAGACTGCATAGTATGCCCAAAGGTATAGAAGTATGTACGTATAAGATATGGAAATAATGGGGGGTGTTTAAAAAGCGGGGCACTCAGGTATGATGGGAGCGGCAATGCATCCTTAAGACTCTCTGCATAAATTTGCACCGCATTATAATTTGACAAACCACCATTCAGCCTATATGCAAGATAAGGATACAATGTTTCATCGAATGTATGGCGATGATCTCTTCTTACACCTTCAAGTCTTAAGAGAAGTGAAGCGGCAATTAAGACTATCAATAATAAGGCGATCCACTTTACCTTGACCATCTATTAAATTTCTATAAGATCTTCTATCTTTTTCAAATCATTCAGTATAGGATCTGTCTTTGCTACAAATGCCACCCCTACGCCGCAGGTACCGTCTTCATAGTCCTCTATCCTTACGACCCTGCCGATAATCCTGCCCTTTATTATCAACGCGCTCTTCTCTATCTCATTGCATATCTTCTGCATCTTGTAATCAAGCTCCATTGCCAAAATATCCGAAATTATAGGTATGTTTTCGGACTTTACCTTGAAGAGTACGCCTGAGACACTTAAATTCTTTGAAACAGCGCTTAAAAAATCCGATGCCTCGGACCTCTCTTTATCCAGCTTAATTACGCTATATCCTACATGCTTGTCATAGTCATGCCTTATAAATTGTCTCCTGTTCTTCCCATCATACTTTGGCAGCATGCCATTCCTCCTTATATAATTATCCCTCGACTATGAGCCCCTCATCTTTTGCAAACCAGGCAGCCGGATCTTTTAAATATTCATATGTATTGGAGATAAGTTCTGAATGCGCTTCTTCTTCCGATATAAGAAATTTGTACAATTCCTTTACATCGGAATCCTTTGCAAGATCCAAAGATTTTTTGTAATATTTATAACCTTCATTCTCCATCTTAAGCGCTGTCTCGTAGGCTGCCAATTCATCTGCATTCACCGGCACGCTCTTAATCATATCTGATTGGTGTCTTTCAAAAATTATCTTCTCCTTTATTCTCTTGTGATCAGGCATCACTGCGCAGAGCTTGGGTACCTTCTCTTTTTTGTGAATATTCTCACAATAACCCTTTATGGCGATTATGTGGCGCGTCTCATCATCTGCCAGCGCTTCAAATACCCTTTTGGCCAGGTCATTAGATGACCTCTTGGCCAGTTTCAGATAAAACTGGCGCCCCTTCTCTTCCATCTCTATCGCAGTCCTGAAGGCCTCTATAAGGCCCTTATCCTCTTTTTGCATCTAAAGCTCCTTCCTTGGTCTTTTACATATTGAATACATTCTCATCCAAAGGTATATTCACTTCAAAATCCTGCCAGGTCGTATCCGTTACTTTTCTCTCTCCCTCAAACTTCAAGCTTTTTAAGAGAAGATAGGTCTCCTTCTGGATCCACAAATCTTCGCTCGTTACAGGATCATCTTCATCATTGTGGTCTATATGAAGATGGTATGCAGGATTATCCATATAATCCTCATCGCGTACGCTTGCACTGCAGGATCTCTCCAATATATGCATCTTAAGGCGGGACATCTTATCTATAAGGCTGGAGTTCATAAATGTATAGCCTCTTATATTCTCGAGCCTCTTATCTTTTGGGCGCATCGTTATCTTAATGCCCCATGAATTCTTTCCGCGTACCTTGCCTTTTTCATTCAGTACCACTGCACTTCCTTTTTTCCTGCCTTTCAGTACATCCACCCTCATAAGATTAGGCTTTTGGAACTGGAATCTAAGGAGCTTCTTCTCATGGAGCTTGCCTTTCCAGTTCTCTGAGATAATAGTAAATCTGTAGGTATGCAACTTGAGGATCTTATCCTCCATGGCATTTAAGAGGTTCTTTACATCCTCATCCACTGCTGTCTGGCTGTGCGCAGCTGGAACTATCCATAATAATATGAATATTGCTGCGATCAGTCTAAACGAGATCTCTTTAATGCCAGGAATCTTATTATAAAGATTACTATGCATAGGCATATAAATATGTCTCCTAACTTGCTGTAAAGGCTCTTCATATTGCTAAATTCGACTCTCTTTACCTTGTGTCCGGATACAAAGATCTCTTTACCTTCAATGTTTACCGTATCCGTTATACTGCCGTATCTATCTATAAAGCAGGAGAGCCCTGTATTTGCTGCACGGATCACAGGGACTCTATTTTCTACTGCCCTGAATACAGATGACTGCGCGTGTTGATACGGCGCAGACGTCTCTTTAAACCAGGCGTCATTAGTTATATTCACCATAAAATCTGCATTCTTTCGTACAAAACGCCTCACGAGGCTTGGGAATATGTCCTCGAAGCATATCAATACACCAAAGCGTGCCCCAGGGGCCTGCTCAAATATAGTATATTTCCTTCCCTTTGTAAAGGCGCCTATTGGTTTGTCAATAAATCCTCTCAGGAAATTTAATAGCCTGCCAAACGGTACATATTCACCGAAAGGTACCAGGTGGATCTTGTTATAGCGCTTCAAGATACGCCCCGTTCCTGAGATAAGATAAGCGCTATTATACATGGCTATTCCATAAGAAGGTGCTCCTACTAATAGGTTTATCTTGATTTCATTTGCAAGTTGCGTAATTCTATCAGAAAGGGCGCCCTCTTCCATAAATCCCGGCAAGGCAGTCTCAGGCCATATGATCATATCAGGCTTATCCATTGCCGCCCCTTTTGTAAGGTGGCTATATATATCAAGGATTTGATTCTTATATATAGGATCCCATTTTTTCTCTTGCGGGATATTACCCTGCACAATAGCTATATCGAGTGACCCTGTGATCTCGTACTCTCTATTCAGTTTATAATAACCATAGCCAATAACGCTCAAAAATATCAGGGTAGTTATTATAAGCGGCAGAACTCCCTTCTTAAGTCTTCGGGAAAATAGGATGAATATAGTAATATTTACCATCATGACCAGGAACGATACTCCATATGCGCCTGTAATATCAGATATCTGTATAATGGGTATATTGGTATATTGTGAATGGCCCAATAGGGCCCATCCAAAACCAGTAAAGAGATGAGTGCGGATATACTCCAGTATAGCCCAGAACGCAGGAAGGGTAAAAAAGGTAAGCGGTGAATATTGAATGGTCGATCGAAAGTATATGCCGAAGAAGCCAAAGAAGAGTGAGAGCGTCAATATCAATATAATACTACCTGGGATAGATACATTACACAGCCAATACATAGTAATGACAAAAAATACGAGTCCGCTGACAAAGGATATGCGGAACGCATCCTTTAGCGTGGACTTGCTAATGGCAAAGAATAGCGGCACAAATGCAAGATATGCCAATATCCATATATTAAAATTCGGGAAACTTAAGGAAAGTAATATGCCGGAAATCACTGCCAGCATATATGCTATTGCCTTTTTCATCTTCCGCAGCACCTCTTAAACTTCTTTCCACTGCCGCAAGGGCAGGGATCATTCCTGCCAACCTTCGGAGTACTCTCTCTACGCGCTGGGGGCGATACATTCAGGCCCTGTCCAGGCGCACTCTTGGCCGGACGATCTTGTATATCCTTAAGCGCTGATCTTTCATTATGTATGAGCTGTTGATGGTCAAGATCAAAGACGCCAAGGCTCCTCTCCTTCTCTATAGGCTGGAGCTTGAAGATAAACTCCGTGGCCTCATCCTTTACAGAATCTATCATTGTATAAAACATCTCAAAGCCCTCGTGCTGGTATTCCACCAGCGGGTCTCTCTGTCCGTAAGCGCGCAGGCCAATACCCTCCCGTAAGTTGTCCATATTATACAGATGGTCTTTCCATTTAGTATCTATGGTTTGGAGCATGACATTCTTTACAAGATAGTCCATGGCATCTCTACCTATAGACCCTTCTTTTAAGGTATATGCGCTCTCTATCTCCTTAAATAGAATATCGAACGCCTCTTCATCTGTAAGGCTATCCATATCCTGGCTGGATAGATCCACGCCAAATTTAAAACGCGCCCAATTTATAAGGCCTGAGATATTCCACTCTTCCTTAGGCATGGCCTTTCCCCTATATGTATCGAGCGCCCTATCTATAAGCTCCTCTATTATATTGAGTGAATATTCACTGAGCTTCTTATTATCAAGTATAGTATCCCTCTCTTTGTATATTATCTCACGCTGTCTATTCATGACATTATCATATTCCAGGAGGTGTTTGCGGATATCAAAGTTACGCTGTTCCACCCTGTGCTGTGCAGTCTCCACGGACCTTGTAATAAGCGGATGGGCTATCTCCTGCCCTTCTTCCATTCCAAGCCTATCCATAACTATGGCTATGCGGTCTGAACCGAATATTCTCATGAGATCGTCTTCTAAGGATAGATAAAACCTGCTCGATCCAGGATCTCCCTGCCTGCCTGCACGGCCGCGCAGCTGATTATCTATCCTTCTCGACTCATGACGTTCAGTACCCATGACATGTAATCCCCCAAGCCTTACCACCTCATCATGTTCTTTCTTTACTAAGCGCCTATTCTCCTCCAGATAAGTCTGGTACTCCTGGTCATTCACTGTCTGGCCCTGGACCCTGAGCTTTGAGACTAAATCTCTCGTCATAAACTCAGGATTGCCTCCCAGCATTATATCTGTGCCTCTGCCAGCCATGTTAGTGGCTATGGTAACTGCGCCAAGTCGGCCTGCCTGGACAACTATGTGTGCTTCAAGTTCATGGTATTTGGCATTGAGTACCTGGTGCGGAATACCACGCTTATTTAGCATACTGCTTATAAGCTCGTTCTTCTCTATGGATATAGTACCCACAAGTATAGGCCTCTTACTTTCATAATGAGTCGCTATCTCATCACAGATGGCCTTGGTCTTCTCCTTTTCGCTCTTATATATAACATCCGGGTGATTCGTCCTCAACAAGGGCTTGTTAGTGGGCATAACTACTACATTAAGATTATATATCTTCTTAAACTCTGCTGCTTCGGTCTCTGCAGTGCCCGTCATACCCGCAAGTTTTTTATACATCCTGAAGTAATTCTGAAAGGTGATCGTAGCGAGGGTCTGATTTTCGCGTTCAATGCGCACATTCTCTTTTGCCTCTATGGCCTGGTGAAGCCCGTCACTCCAGCGCCTCCCCGGCATCATCCTGCCTGTAAATTCATCGACGATAATCACCTTGTCGTCTTTTACAAGATAATCCTTGTCCCTCTTATAGAGGGCATGTGCGCGAAGAGCCTGGTTTATATGGTGCTTATGCTCCATGGTCGATATATCATGGAGATTTTCTAATCCCAGGAGCTGGGCTGCCTTCTTCTCTCCAATCTCAGTAAGATATGCTGAGTGCGCCTTCTCATCTATAACATAATCTCCGCTTTCCAGTTTTGTTGCCTCATCCTTTTTGCCCTTTTCAAGCTTCGGTATAATCTTATCGATCTTATAGTATTTATCTGTAGATTCTTCTGCAGGGCCTGATATTATAAGCGGTGTCCTCGCCTCATCCACCAGTATACTGTCGACTTCATCGACTATTGCATAATTAAAGCCTCTCTGCACCATAGAGGCCTTGTTAAACTTCATGTTGTCTCTTAAGTAATCAAATCCAAATTCGTTATTTGTGCCATAGGTAATATCGCAGTTGTATGCCGCTTTTCTCGCTTCATCGGGCATATCATGCTCAATGGCCCCTACTGTCAAACCTAAAAATTCATAGATAGGGCCCATCCATTCTTTATCGCGGCATGCAAGATAATCATTTACAGTCACTATATGCACGCCTTTTTTGGTAAGGGCGTTTATATATACGGGCAATGTAGCCACAAGCGTCTTTCCTTCACCTGTTGCCATCTCTGCTATCGTGCCCCTATGCAGCACTACGCCTCCGGCAATCTGCACATCAAAGTGCCTCATATTGATGGTCCTCTTGCCCACTTCACGCACCACTGCAAATGCTTCGGGGAGTATATCATCGAGTGTTTTACCGGATAGAAGGGCTTCCCTAAACTCCCCTGTCTTTGCCTTAAGCTCAGTGTCTGAAAGCTTAGCCACAACAGCCTCGAGGCTATTGACCTTATCCACTATAGGCTGGATAGACTTTAGCACCCTCTCAGACTCTGTTCCCATAATCTTCTTTAGTATATAATTTATCATAGCTTCTTTAGATAAGCCTCCAAAAAAAGATCCAATTTTCCATCCATTACAGCCTGGACATTGGATGTCTGGTGGCTTGTCCTGTGGTCTTTAACGAGAGAATACGGATGCATTACATAAGACCTTATCTGGCTTCCCCACTCTATCTTCTCTTTCTTTGCATATTCCTTCTCAAGCTCTTTCTTTCTCTTGGCTCTTTCCGCTTCATATAACCGGGCCTTTAAGACCTTCATGGCAACGGACTTATTCTTGTGCTGAGAGCGTTCATTCTGGCACTGCGAAACTATACCTGTAGGTATGTGGGTAATCCTCACAGCAGAATCAGTGACGTTTACATGCTGGCCTCCTCTGCCGCCAGCACGGTAGGTATCTATCCTTAATTCTGACTCTTTTATCTCTATCTTTATATCTTCAGATACTTCCGGTATTACATCCACAGAGGCAAATGAAGTATGGCGCCTCCTGCTTGAGTCAAAAGGCGAGATCCTTACGAGGCGATGAACCCCTGATTCACCTTTGAGATATCCATATGAATAAGGCCCTTTTATTATAACGGTGAGGTTCTTTATGCCTGCCTCGTCGCCAGTCAAAAAATCGATCTTCTGAATACTGAAGTTCTTTGCTGCTGCCCATTTTGAATACATCCTAAAGAGCATGGCTGCCCAATCACATGCCTCTGTTCCGCCAGCACCTGCATTTATACTCAATATGGCATTGCTCTTGTCTTCTGGCCTGCCCAATAGTGACTTAAATTCTAAGGCAGCGAGCCCCTCTTCCAGTCGGGATATCTCCTGGTCTATATGCTTTAAAGACTCGACATCATCTTCCTGCAGGATACTGAGAAGCTCTTTCGTCTCCTTGAGATGGTCATCCAGGCGTTGCCACGGATCAAATACTATCTTGACGCTCTTTAATACGGCAATTCTCTCATTTGCCTTCTTCGTATCATTCCAAAAATCAGGGGATGCTATCTCTCTCTCAAGCGCCTTTACTCTCTCACGCAAGCTACTGATGTCAAAGACGCCTCCCGAGATCTTGAAGCCTCTCTTCCTGGGACTTTAGCCTATCCTTTAGCTCTTGAAACATCTCACCTCCTCATATCTCTTTTTTTAATTATATCAACTTTCTCAAGCTCCAGCAATCTTTTTTTAATCGCCTCTGCGCTTGGTCTTAAACATCCCCTTCTTACGGAGCAATAAGTGGTAATTACGCGCAAAACGGTGGGCTTCATCACGTATCCTGCGTATAAGCTGGAGTACTGATGAGTCTTTTGGCAATATTATGGGGAGGCGGCGCTTGGGACTATATATATGCTCAAATTCCTTTGCAATCCCTATAGCCGGGATGCGCTCTATCCCCAGGGCCTTAAGCTCTCTTTGCGCACTCGTAAGATGCCCCCTCCCACCATCTATTATAATAAGATCCGGTAATGAGGCCTTCTCTTCTAATAGCCTCTTATACCTTCTTCTCACTACTTCACGCATCATCTTATAATCATCTATGCTCTCTACAGTCTTTATGCGAAATTTGCGATACCTCTTCTTATCGGGCATGCCTTCATAAAAACTTACCATGGATCCTACTGCTTCTTTGCCATGTATGTTTGATATATCAAAGGCCTCTATTCTCTTGGGTCTGCGCCTCAACCCTAGAAGAAATTTCAACTCATCTACCTGGTCCATAGGACTGGGAACACTGCGCTTGGTTACCACTGTGCTGAGGATCATTATCTTATTGCGTAACTCTATGGCCTCCTCAAAATTGAGTTGCCTTGATGCCTTTTCCATGGATTGGGAAAGCTTATCTATTAGCCTTTGGCGCTTACCCTCGAGAAATAGCCTGAGCTCATTTACCACCTGCATATATTTAGCATGCTTAACCTTTCCTGCGCATGGGCCAAGACATTCATGGATATGATAATTTATACATAGTCTCTTACCGAGCTTATTACAGGCCCTAAGACAAAACATCTTCTTAATAAAGAATAACGCCTGTTTCAGAAGTTTTACATTGGTATAGGGGCCGTAGTATTTGGCGCCGTCATTTAACAGGCGGCGGGTAATAGATATCCTGGGATATCTTTCATTTACAGTCAACTTAAGGTAGGGATAGCTCTTATCGTCTTTTAGGTCTATGTTAAACTTTGGGCGATACCTCTTTATCAGGCCTGCCTCGTAAATGAGCGCTTCGCCTTCAGAATTTGCAGGTATATAGTCAATATAGGCAATCTGAGATACCAGGCGCCCTATTCTTGAGGCATACCTTCGCTTTTGAAAATATGAAGAGACCCGCTTTTTAAGGGAGAGTGCCTTTCCTACATATAGCACTTTTTTTGTGCTATTCTTCATGATGTATACGCCGGGTGAATCGGGAAGGTTCTTTATCTCTTTCTTAATATCCATCTTATAAATTTCCCAAGCTCTGATAATCTTAATAGATAAAGAATGGTAAGATAGATGATGAGGCCGCCCAATATATATACCAGTATATAACCAAAACTCGCAAAGAAACCTGCGCCTGTGATAAGCGTATTGAGTTTGCCTAGCCCCATGTATAATATGCCGCCCATTCCAAGCGCTGCTACTATAACCTTTATTAGGAAGCGTGTCATATGTGCGCCCTCTAAGCTGCCCAGTCTTCTTTTCAGCATAAATAAAAGATAAGAAAAATTAAATATGCCGGCTATAGATGTAGCGAGCGCCAACCCTCCGATCTTAAGCGGCCACATGAGTATCACATTCAAGATTACATTTATAAAGAGGGCTATGGAAGCCGTCTTTACAGGGGTCATAGTATCCTGCATTGAATAGAATGAATAGACCATGATCTTTATGCCGGGATATGAGAAGAGCCCAAAGGCATAGAATAAGAGTGCAGTATGCGTAATGGACGTAGAGTAAGGCGTAAATTCCCCTCTCTCAAATAACACCCGCACAATAGGAAGGCCCAGGACCATGATACCTATAGTCGCCGGAATCATTATCAGAAACATGGCCTTAAGTAAAAAATTTATCGTCTCTTTAAACTTGTCGATCTCTCCTCTTGCAAACTGCTGCGAGAGATTTGGCAATGCAGCAGTGGCAAGCGATGTACCGAATACAGCTGTAGGAAATTGTATGAGCCTGTTGGAAAACCAGAGCGCTGCTATACCTCCTGCGCCCACTATCCAATGGAGAGATGCCAGCATAGTATCTATAAGTACATTCAACTGATATACTGCGGCGCTTAAGGTCCTGGGCAGAAGGAGCAAACCCACTTTCTTTGCCGCGGGATGACGAAATGAGAGAGGCCATTTAAGTCTCATCCCTTTCTTATATAACATGGGTATCTGTATGGCGAGTTGAAGCGCTCCCCCTACAAGTACTGCAAAAGCCAGAGTAGAGACGCTGACATTAGGCCGGCACAGGAGTATCGCTGATATTATAGCTATATTTAAAAACGCAGGCGCAAATGCAGGCAGAGAAAAGTGCTTCAAAGAGTTGAGTATACCCATGGCATATGCTGCAAGCCCTATAAGAAGTATATAAGGAAATATGGTCCTGGTAAGTCCGATCGCAAGGTTAAGCTGATAATGGTCCGTAGTAAAACCAGGGGCTATGATACGCACTATTACCGGGGCAGCAAAGATGCCTATCACTACAATGAGCATCAGGGATGCTAAGATAAGATTGAGCAGGACATTTACAAGGTCCCAGAACTCTTCACGTTTCTTATTTGCGAGGTATTCGCTTAATACAGGAACAAAGGCAGAGCTTGCAGCGCCTTCAGCGACCATGTGGCGCATGAGATTGGGTATCCTGAAGGCCACGATAAATGCCTGTATAGCTGCACCCGTGCCAAATGCCCCGGCTACCAGTATATCCCTGACAAATCCGAGGATACGGCTTGTGGCCGTAGCCATGCTTATGATGCCACTTGACCTTAATAATGATTTTGTTGACATAACCCTTTGCCTATGTTATAGTATCCAAATCCATAAAGGAGTGTAAGATGCCAATTAAGAAAGCCGCCCTTAAGAGAATGAGGGCCGATAAAAAGATACAAGAAAGAAACTCAAGCAAATTGAATGATTTGAAGACGAGAATCAAGCGTTTTAGAGACCTCGTTTCAAATAAGAAATCCGATGATGCCCGCGCTCTTCTCCCCGGCATAGTATCCAAGCTAAATAGGGCCGCACAGAAGAATATTATACATAAGAATAAGGCATCGAGGACTGCATCCCGCTTAAAGAAGGCCCTAAATAGACTGGGTTAACCTTAAGATAAGCCCTTCCAGTATTGTCTCTGCGGTAGCCTTGCCCCTCTTGAGCCTATGATCTGCCCAAACGAGCAGTTTAAACCCCTTCTTTAGCCCATCTCTATCAAAGCGCTCCACCTGACGAAAGAACTTATTTACTGAAAAACTCCTTATATTAAGCTCTGCCGCTATAGATGATCTATCTATCTTCTGATCCAATAATACCCTGGCCTTCCATATCCTTCTAAGCTGCCATCCTATAAGGCCCAATACTTCAGGTACCTGTCTCTTTATAGATGCGATCTCCCGCACCACTGAGAGTGCAGAACCAGCATCTTTCATGCTAATAGCATCTATAAGATCAAATACCCTTTTTTCTGTACCTTTGCCTACCAGTTTTGTTACATCTTCTCTTCTTATGAGCTTCTCATCGCCCTTGTAGATAATCAGCTTCTCGAGTTCATTTGATAGACCTGCAAGCCCTTCACTTCTTTTTAGCTCAAGCAAGAGCTCAAGCGCATCAGCATGCATGGACTTGCCGCAGGCCTTAAGCCTATCCTGTATCCACTCTTTCATCTCGTTAAATCTCGGCTTCTTCAGGACAAAGCTTTTTGCATGATCAAGGATGTCCTTTAAAAAGCGGGTCTCAGGGCTCTTTTGGCGGCTTAAGAGGATCAATGAGGTCGTTTCTTGCGAGCTCTTAAGGTATTCTATAAATCGAGGCTTCTCTCTTTCAGGCAGGTCTTCTATATCTCTTATGACTACAACTCTTTTTTTGGATAAGAACGGGGGGGTATTTATCGCACCAAAGATCTCTTTCGATTGATCTTTGGCATTGTAGGTATCATAATCTAATTCTCTGGAGCTATCCTGCAGTAAAGAAGAGATTGTCTTTTTGGCAGCCTCTTCTTTTAAGAATTCCTCTTCGCCGCAAAATAGATACGCCTTTGCAAGACCCACTGACTACCATCCCTCTATCGTCTTCTCTACTATCTTTTCAGCCAGGTCTTTAATCGCACCGGCGCGTGCATTCTCTTCGCTTGAAGCATGTGCCCCTGTCAGACGGTATGTATCATAACCTATAAATCCGTCCTCTTTCCATAAAAACTTCTCTTCCGTATTATCCTTAAGCTCTATATTTACGGTGATTATGATCCTGTACTCCTCAACATTATCCAGTCTGTCATAACGAAGGGGCTGTTTATAGTAGTCTATTAGTTCGCCGCTTAATGTAAGGTCTGCGCCATCCTTATCAACGATCTGTAAATGGCCATCAAATATAAATTGGTCTATAATAGCCTTTGTAACATCTGTATCTACCTGCGGCCTGTATATCTTATAACCTCTCTTATCCGAAGGCTCATTCGACACATCTATCTTATTAGCAAAATTTTCTACATATACGGTCTTAAGACGGGTGGGCAGCAATGATCCTGTTGTGTAACCGCATCCGGAAAGGCATAATATTAAAAGAAGTACAATCGATAGTCTAATCTTCATTGTTTTGAACCCTTCTCTATCTCCATTAGCCTGGTCAGTGACTCCGCAGCCAATGGGCTCTGGGGATAATTATCTACCAGCTCTCTGTAATAGACAGCCGCAGAATTATTCTTACCTACCTTCTCATAAAAATGCGCCTTATCATACAGGGCCTCTGCCTTCTTATTCTTTAGGATATCGAGTGATTTTTTGGCCTCTTCACTAAGGGTGCTGCCATCCGACCCTGATACAAATCCCTTGAAGTGCTCTATCGCTTCATCTGTCGAGGTCTGATCATATGAAGAACCAAGGCTTGCAAGATATGCACACTGGGCAATCTCATAATTGGCTTTATCTTTAAGAGGACTCTTGGGATGCTCCTCTAACAATTTTCCAAACGCCTCTGTAGCCTCAGCAAAGCGATTGGATCTTTTATATGCCTCCCCTATCTTAAATTGCGCATCATCCGCATATTCACCATACGGGGAGTTCTTGACGATCTGCTCAAATATCTCTATCGATTTATCCAATGCCGGCAAGAGCGAAACACCCAGGACCTTTGCCTTTTCACCACTTAAAAAGAGAAGTCCTATATCATATTCCCTCTTGATGATCTCCTCTCTATTCTTTGCATAAGGGTACATCTCTATTACTTTCTGGTATGAGAGGTAGGCGTGATAATGTTCTTCCATGTCCTGGTAGCATCTTCCGATATAATACTGCGCCTGGGGTGCGTCCGTGGAGTTTGGATAGAAGCGTAAGAGTTTATTAAATTCCGATATTGCTCTCTTGTAATCCGGGGTTTCGCGAAATCCCATGGCATGTTTAAACTGTTCTTTGGCAGTATCCTTAACAGCATGCTTAGGATTCAACCATCCTTTTGTGTTGGGTGTCCATATCCATGCGCCATGCGATATGCCGGGATATAGCAATAGTAGGAGAAAAAATAGGGGGATAATCTTTGAATACCACTTCATAGTGGTAATATCTTATAGGAATTATACTATAATGTCAAGGGAATAGGCTAAAAGTTTATATAGCCTCTGTCTCTTCTGCCTTATTGAGGTAATCCCGCAATTCCCTCTTATCGCCTTCTGACATGCTTAAGAATTGGCTGCCAATCTCATACTGATCACCCATGGGTACCTTGCGTATCCACGCTACTTTTGATATGATCTTGATCGGTCTGGAGGGCGCAGGAAGAGAGATGGTCATTACGAGTCTCTTTGCCAATGACAAGAATTCATTGCCAATAAAACGTATACCACCCTCGCTCACATCCCTTGTAAGGGCCCCGATCTGTGTATCTTCATTCACATTGAGGTCCTTATACTGGACTGCAACATGGTGGTTAAACCTTTGATATTTTCTTCTTTCGTTTACGACTTCAAACATATCTTTTGCCATCCCCTCTAGTTCATATATTTATTAATATATATAGCTTAACTGCTGATACTATAATAACATATATTAAATGGCTTGTCAAGAGTAAAATACAAAAAAGTTTGTTTTTTCCTGGGCCCCCTTTCCTAACAGAGGTCAATGTCCTATTTATATACGGAGTTTGTAAATACTTTTTTCAGAAATGGCTTTACTGTAATTCAAAAGGTAGTTATTTTTTGGGTGCCCTCTCCAGAAATATGGCACATAGCATAAGGTAGTAGGCAATTATAAGGAGTGACGAGAATACACCATTATAATAACAATATGCGCCGGGAATCTCTGCAAATAGACCAATAAGTCTTACCATAAATACGACGAATAGTTCTGCAACTGCTGAAAATATACTGGCGCTTGCTGGATAGATGAGGGCCATTACAATAAAGAGTATATTGCTTCCAATCACCAACGACATATAGGGAACTATGAGCATGTTTGCAATGACTGCAATAGGAGCTATGATATTGAAATAGTAGAGGCATAGGGGCAGGAGTCCTATCCATGCCGCCAATGAACAAGAGAAGAGCATAGTAAGAGAAGTGAGCCATCTTTTCCCAAATGTAAACGCCTCAAAGAGGCTTTTTATCTTCGGAGAGAGGATTACTATGGATAAGACGCTAGTGAATGATAGCTGAAACCCTATATCAAAGAGTTGGTAGGGATTATAAAGGAGTATGGAGAATCCTGCCAGGGCAAGGCTATTTATTATACTCGTCTTACGCATAAGAATAGTACCAAATAGTATGGCGCTCGCCATTATAGTAACTCTAATTACCGAGGTCCGCGCACCGGTTAATATGCAGTAGAGTATAAGTATGAGTATCGTCAGGATATGTGAGGCCTTCTTTGGGATTCTTGCTATCTTAAAGATGAGCAGGATGATAAAAGTTACAAGCCCTACGTGGAGACCGCTTATGGCTATGATATGCACTGTACCGGAGCGTACCATGATCTCTCTTAAGTCCTTGGGTAGATTACCCCTTTCACCGAGCATGATGGCATTTATTATGGAAGAGGCCGGATAAGATATATTATCATTGATTATCTCTCTTATATGAGATTTTATGCAAAAGGCAAACCTCTTTAATATACCTCCCTCGCCTCTTTCTAATAATTCTATTTGCGAAAGCTTGCCTACAGAAAGAAGCGAGTATATGCGCTTATTCTCTAAATAGTCTCTGTAGCTTAATGTATTTGATATACGATAACTGGGTGCCTTATATAATGTTCCCTTGATAAGTAATCTATCGCCATATTCAATAGATCTATCTCCAAAGGCCTTGACGAGTATCTTGCCGCATACTGCATAGGATCTTAATCTCTTTGCCTTTAATATAAAGCTGACAGATCCCTTCTT
>CAYLIX010000003.1:8174-20740 GCA_964383775.1 uncultured Planctomycetia bacterium | reverse complement strand
GATTGCCAGAGCTCTATAGAAGCCAGATAAAGAAGGCATCATTGATAGCGAATCCAGGGTGTTTTCCGACTTCAGTTATACTTGCCCTGGCGCCGCTAGTAGATGCAGGGATAGCTGAATTAAAGGATATCATTGCAGATTCAAAGACCGGGGTTACTGGCGCAGGCAGAAAAGCAGCTCTGCCACTCATATATCCTGAGGTGAATGAGAACTTAAAGGCATACAGGGTAAATAATCACCAGCATAAGCCGGAGATAGATCTGGAGCTTTCAAAGGTGGCAAAGAAGAAGATGGATATTACTTTTACCCCGCACCTTGTACCAATGAATAGGGGCATACTTACGACATTATATGTGAAGCTGAAGAAAGAATTGACCACTAAGAAGCTCCTTAGTATCTATAAGAAATTTTACAAGGGTGAGCCATTTGTGAGGATATTGCAAGAGAACTTGCCGCAGGTAAAAGATGTGGCAAGGACCAATTTTTGTGATATTGGCATGAGTGTTAAAGATAAGAGGGCCATTATCGTCTCTTCTATTGACAATTTACTTAAGGGCGCAGCAGGCCAGGCAGTGCAGAATATGAATATAATGTATGGTTTTGATGAGGAAGAAGGGCTCGTGTAATGATAAAGATAAAGGGCGGCATAACTACGCCAAAGCACTTTAAGGCTGCAGCGCTTAATTGCGGGATCAAGAAGAAGCGCAAGGATCTATCGCTTATCTTCTCTACAGTACCTGCAATGGCGTGCGGGGTCTTTACTCAAAATAGGGTAAAGGCTGCACCTGTGCTCGTTTGTAAAGAGCACCTTAAGGGTACAATAGGCCAGGCCATTGTGGCAAATAGTGGTAATGCCAATTGCTGCACAGGTGATAAGGGACTAAAAGATGCCAATATTATGACAGAACTAGTAGCCAGGGAATTGGGCCTGCATAAAGAGGATGTACTGGTAGCGTCTACTGGGGTGATAGGCAAAGAGCTCCCTATAAAGAAGATTAAGGAAGCCATCCCTGAACTGGTAAAGAGGCTTAAGAGTAGTAATGGCCATGATGTTGCAGAAGCTATCATGACTACAGATAAGATAACTAAAGAGCTTGCTGTGAAGGTAAGGATAAAAGGCAAAGATGTTACTATCGGCGCCACATGCAAGGGCGCAGGCATGATATGCCCGAATATGGCCACAATGCTCTGCTTTATAACTACGGATGCATATATTACAAGGAGGGCATTGAAGATTGCGCTGACTAATGCAATTGAAAAGTCATTTAATGCGATATCTGTAGATGGGGATATGAGCACCAATGATTCAGTCATAGCACTGGCCAATGGAAGCGCAGGAAATGAATTGCTCGATAAGAGGGATAAGGATTTTTCAGTATTCTCTGATGCGATTGAATTTATTACGAGTTCTCTTGCAAAGCTCATTGTAAAGGACGGAGAGGGCGCTACAAAGATCGCTTCGATAAATATAGTGAATGCAAAGACCCAGAAGGGTGCTAAGAAGATGGCAAAGAGTGTAGCAACATCAGCGCTCTTTAAGACCGCGCTCTTTGGTGAAGATCCTAACTGGGGAAGGATTGCTGCGAGCATAGGCTCGAGCGGCATAGTATTTGATCCGGATAAGCTCGATATATATATTGGAGATGCAAAGGTATTAAAGGCAGGTACAGGGCTCTCAAAGAACCTATCATCTGCAAAGAGATATTTTAAGAAGAATGAAGTAGAGATAACCATAGATTTAAACAGCGGTAATAAGGACTATACCATGTGGACGTGTGATCTTACGAGTGATTACGTAAAGATAAACGCACATTATAGTACATAGATATGATGCAGCAAGCCATAAAAAAGTCTGAAGTCTTGATAGAGGCGCTCCCGTATATAAAAGCGTTCCAGGAGAGCACTATTGTCGTTAAGTACGGTGGTAGTGCTATCGTAGACAGAAGAAAGAGGAGAATGATACTCCAGGATCTGATATTTATGAGTTATGCAGGTATGTACCCTGTGATCGTCCATGGGGGCGGGCCTTATATTAATAAAGGCCTTGCAAAGAGGGGTATAAAGCCGGCCTTTGTAAATGGGCTCAGGGTTACTGGAGAAGAGACGATCGGTATAATAAAGAATATATTAACGAGGGTCAATAGCCAGATCGTAAGAGAGATAAGGATGCTTGGAGGCAAGGCGCAGGGAATTACACCCAGGAGCAGTGTAATAAAAGTAAAGAAGAATAACAGGTTTGGGGATATAGGATTTGTAGGGGAGATTACTTCGATAGATAGAGATAAGATCGAAGCACTATGTAAGAAGGGTATCATACCCGTTATTGCGCCACTTGGCATAGGTAAGAAGAAAGAGACGTACAATATAAATGCAGATGAAGTCAGCGCTGGGGTAGCTACCTCACTAAAGGCAGAGAAGTTATTTTTGCTGACGAATGTTGATGGTATATTGAGGGATAAGAAGGATAAAGATTCCCTCATATCAAGCTTGACAAGTAAACAGATGAAGAGGCTCATAGCAAACAAGAGGATAGACGCAGGCATGATACCAAAGGTAGGGGCCTGCATTACAGCGCTTAAAAAGGGCGTAAATAAGATACACGTGGTAAATGGCTCGCTTACACATGCGCTGCTTTTAGAGATATTTACTGATAAGGGTATTGGTACCCAGATTGTGAAAAGGTAATGAATAAAAAATGTAAGTCAGGCTTTAGCCTGACAAAAACCACAAATATGAAAGATGTGCAGGAGCTTTACAGTAAATATGTAATGCATACATATGCTCATACGCCCCTGGTATTGACTAAGGGTAAGGGTATAAAGGTGTGGGATATTAATGGAAAAGAGTATCTCGACTTCTTCCCTGGCTGGGCAGTAAGCGGCATAGGCCATTGCCATCCCAGGGTAGTGGATGCCATAAAGAAGCAGGCTGCTACATTAATGCATGTATCGAATAATTATTATAGTGAGGTACAGCCGAGGCTTGCCAAGAAAATAGTAGAGTCTGCATTTGCAGGAAAGGTCTTCTTTGCAAATAGCGGGGCAGAGGCAAATGAGTGCGCAATAAAGCTCGCAAGGAGATATGGTAATAAGAACGGCAGGTATGAGATAATCACTATGCTTGGTTCTTTTCATGGCAGGAGCATGGCAGCGATCTCTGCAACAGGCCAGGATAAGGTAAAGATCGGCTTTGAGCCGCTCTTAGAGGGATTTAAGCATGTCCCGTTTAATGACCTCGATGCAGTAAAGAAGGCCATTACTCCAAAGACCGTTGCTGTAATGCTGGAACCAATACAGGGCGAAGGCGGTATAAATGCAGCCTCAAAAGAGTATCTTGAAGGCCTAAAGAGTCTCTGTAAGACTAAGGATATGCTCCTTATATTTGATGAAGTCCAGACTGGTATGGGTAGATGCGGGAGATATTTTGCATATCAACACTTTGGTGTGCAGCCAGATGTAATGACACTTGCAAAGTCCCTGGGTAGCGGCATACCTATAGGCGCGTGTATTGCAGCAGAGAGAATAGCATCTACATTACCTCAGTCTAGCCATGCGTCTACTTTTGGAGGTAGCCCCATATGTTCAGCAGCTTCTTTAGCAACATTTGAGGCCATAGAAGAAGAAGGGCTTCTTGATAATACTGTGAAGATGGGTGAATACATAAGAAAAGGAATAGAAGGCCTTAAGAAGAAGTATACATTTATAAAGGGTGTAAGGGGAATAGGCCTTATGATAGGCGTAGAGCTTAATATCGAAGGAGATGCTGTATATAAAGGATGCTTAAAAGAGGGACTCTTAATAAACTGTACACAGAAGAATATCTTAAGGATAATGCCGCCGCTAGTAGTAGGCAAGGCTGATATAGATAAGGCGATTGAGATACTCGATAGCGTATTTTCAAAGATAGGATAGAGACTTATGCCAAAGAGAGATTTTATATCACTGAGAGACTTAAAGGCCAAGGAGATAGGCCAGTTACTATCCCTGGCTGAAAGACTCAAGAAGAAGAGAAGTGCTGACGAGTCTTTAAAGGGTAAGACCCTGGCGCTTATATTTGAAAAGCCTTCAAACAGGACGAGGGTATCATTTGAAGTGGCCATGACCCATTTTGGCGGGCATACAGTATACCTCGGGCCAAATGAGATAAAACTTGGTGTAAGGGAGAGTGTCTCAGATGTTGCAAAGGTCTTATCCAGATATGTAGATGGTATGGTTGCCAGGACATATAAGCATGAAGATGTACTCAGCCTATCTAAGGGCTCTAGCGTACCGGTCATAAATGGCCTTAGTAATCTTCTTCATCCATGCCAGGCATTGAGCGACCTCTTTACGATAAAGGAGAAGTTTGGATCGTTTAGCGGTTTTAAGTTTGTATTTATAGGGGATGGTAATAACGTGCTTCACTCCCTTATGTATGGCGCCAGTATAGTGGGGCTAGACATGTCGGTTGTTACACCAAAGGGGTATGAACCGAATAGAGAGTTTGTAAAGGATGTGATGAATCTGGCTAAGAAGAGCAATGCAAAGATATCACTGTCGAATGATGCAGAGTCCGCAGTCTCCAAAGCAGATATAATATATACGGATGTCTGGATAAGTATGGGCCAGGAAGCCCAAGAGAAAGAGAGGCTCAAAGCCTTTGGGCCATTTCAAATAAATGAAGAGCTTGTAAAGAAGGCAAAGAAGGATGTAAAGATAATGCACTGCATGCCTGCTCATAGGGGCCAGGAGATTACAGATGAGGTGCTAGATGGGCCGCACTCCATAGTCCTTGATCAGGCAGAGAATAGGCTCCATGTGGAGAAGGCGATACTATATCTCTTATTAAAAGGAGAAGGATAGATATGGAGAGGGTAATCTTAGCATATTCAGGTGGATTGGATACTTCAGTTGCTGTAAAGTGGCTCAAAGACAAAGGTCTTGATGTCATTGCATATATGGCAGATGTGGGCCAGTTAGAGAGTAAGAAGGATGCAAAGAGAAGAGCATTTGCTGCTGGCGCATCAGACCTAATAGTGGATGATCTTAAGGACGAGTTTGTAAAAGAGTTCATATATCCGGCTTTGAAAGCAAATGCCGTATATGAAGGCAAATACTATCTTGCCACTGCATTGTCAAGACCCCTTATAGCAAAGGGCTTGGTTAAGGCGGCGAAGAAGCATAAGGCAAGATTTGTTTCGCATGGCTGCACAGGCAAGGGTAATGACCAGGTGAGGCTCGAAGTCTCTGTTTCAGCGCTCGATTCATCACTTAAGGTGATCGCTCCCGTAAGAGAATGGGAGTTTGGTTCAAGAGAAGAAGAGATAGAGTATGCAAAATATAATAAGATACCCATAGATGTTACAAAGAAGTCTCCTTATTCCATAGACAGAAATCTGTGGGGTGTCTCTATAGAGTGCGGGCTATTGGAAGATCCATGGGTAGAACCACCAAAGGATGTATATCAGATGACCAAGAATCCATGCTCTGCCCCAAAGAGGCCAAAGTATCTGACGATAGGATTTAAAAGAGGTGTACCAGTCTCTTTGAATGGAAAGGCTGTAAAGGGTGCAGCACTTATTGCCCAGCTCAATAAAGCAGCAGGACAATATGGCATAGGAAGGTCTGATATGGTGGAGAATAGACTGGTAGGCATAAAGTCAAGAGAGATCTATGAGGCACCTGCTGCACTAGTCTTGACAGAGGCGCATAGGGCATTGGAGTCATTGACCGTTGATAGGGAGCTTGCGCACCTTAAGGATAATCTATCCTTAAAGTATGCAGAGCTCATCTATTACGGCCTTTGGTTTACCCCGCTAAAAGAGGCATTGGATAGATTTGTAGATTATAGCCAGAAGAATGTGACTGGCCAGGTCAAGGTAAAACTCGAGCCTGGTTCAGCAACGATAGTGGGAAGAAAGTCTTCACACTCTTTATATAAGGAAGAGCTGGCTACTTATTCTGACAAGGACAAGTTTGATCAGGCCCTGGCAAAAGGATTTATCGAGCTCTGGGGCTTACCATACAAGGGATAGGAGATAAGAATGGCAAAGTTATGGGGAACGAGGTTTGAGAAGGGGCTGGATCCGTCGGTCCTTAAATTTACCTCGAGTATAAAATATGACAAGAGGCTTGCCGTTTACGATATAAAGGGATCTATTGCGCACGCCAGGATGCTGGGTAAGAAGAGGATAATACCACCTGGAGATGCTAAGAAGCTGATCTCAGGACTCAATACGCTCTTAAAAGGCGTAGAAAAGGGCAAGATCAAATTTAACAGGTCCACACATGAGGATATCCACTCTGCAATAATCGATCTCTTAGAGAAAAGAATAGGCAAGGTGGCAAAAGAGAGGCTCCATACAGCCAGATCTAGAAATGATCAGGTAAATCTGGATGTGAGGCTCTATTGCAAGGATAAGATCGATAAGATGGCAGGACTTATCAGGGATCTACAGAGATCACTCGTCAAATTCTCCAAAGAGAATATAGACGTGATAATCCCGGCTTATACGCACTTGCAGCATGCGCAGTGTGTGCTTATGGCGCACCAGATGCTCGCTTTTGTGGAGATGCTCCAGAGAGATAAGGAGAGGCTCATAAGCGCAAGGTTGAGAGTAGATGAGATGCCGCTTGGATCATGTGCACTCAGAGGTACATCGCTTCCCATAGATAGAAAGACAGTAGCAAGGGAGCTTGGATTTTCAAAGGTCAGTGCAAATAGCATAGATTCTATAAGCGACAGAGACTTTATAATGGAGATATTGTCGTGTTTGGTGATACTTGGCATACATCTCTCTAGATTTGCAGAGGATATGATACTCTACTCTACAAGAGAGTTTGCATTTGTAGAGATAGATGACTCTCTGGCGACTGGTTCCAGCATGATGCCGAATAAGAAGAACCCTGATGTACTGGAGCTTATAAGGGGGCTCTCGGGTAAGATCTATGCAAATCTATCGAGTGTGACTGTGATGATGAAGGGGTTGCCCCTCTCCTATAATAGGGATTTGCAATTGGACAAGGTGCCATTATTCAGCTCTATCGAAACACTGGAAGAGGTGCTTCCTCTTGTATCCATGCTAATAGAGAGTCTTAAGGTAAATAAGGATAATATCAGAAAGAAGATTATGGATTCAGAGATGCTCTTTGCTACAGATATAGCAGAGTACCTGGTAAAGAAAGGCCACTCTTACAGAGAGGCTCATGATATAACAGGGAAACTTATAAAATATTCTGTTAAAGAGGATATCAATATTACGGATATACCACAGGTGAAGTTAAAGGCCTTCTCCAGCAAGCTATCCTGCGATGCAGTAAAGGCCTTAATGGATCCTGAAGAGTCTGTCTCTTCCATTAAATCCTTTGGGGGTACAAATCCCAAGATGGTAAGAGACACGATAAATAGATGGATGGAGAGATTGAAACATGCATGAATTTAGAGTTAAGAATAATGCGTTATTTTGTGAAACGATGAGGATAAGCGATATAGCAGCTCAAGTAGAGACGCCATTTTATCTCTACAGCTACCAGACGCTTTTAGACCATTATCACAAGCTAAAGAGGGCATTCAGAAGCTTAAAGCCCCTCATATGTTTCTCTATGAAGGCCAATTCAAGCCTTGCTGTGTGCCGCGCACTCGTTAATGAGGGCGCAGGGTTGGATATTGTAAGCGGCGGCGAACTTTACAAGGCGCTTAAAGTAGGCGCTGATCCTAAGAAGATAGTCTATGCAGGCGCAGGTAAAACGAGACATGAGATAGAGGAGGCTATACGCCAAAAGATACTCTTCTTTAATGTAGAGAGTCTGCCTGAGATGATACTCATCGATGAAGTCGCAGGTAGTATGGATAAGATCGTCAATATCTCACTGAGACTTAATCCTGACGTTGCAGTAAAGACGCATCGTTATATAGTGACTGGCACGAGTGCCAGTAAATTCGGCATAGACTTTGATTCTGCCAGGCGTATGCTGGAGAGGCATGACGCCTTTCCCAATCTGAATATCAATGGATTACATGTCCATATAGGGTCACAGATTACGCATATTCGTCCGTATGTAAGGGCATTAAAGAGGGTCTACTCTTTTGTAAAGAAGTCTCCGGTTAAGCTGGAGTACATAAATATAGGAGGCGGCCTGGGTATTGTATACAACAAAGAGCGTCCGCAGAGCGCAAATCGCTTTGCCAGGGCTGTGATGCCTATTATAAAGAAGATGAAGCTGAAGCTCATCCTGGAGCCGGGTCGTTTTATTGCCGGCAACAGCGGGGTGCTCGTTACAAAGGTGCTATATGTAAAGGAGAGCCTACATAAGAAGTTTGTCATAGTAGATGCAGGGATGAATGACCTTGTCAGGCCATCCTTCTATAGCTCTTATCATAATATTCAGCCTATTGAGAGATCGCTGCAGAAGAGGACGCCCTATATGATAACGGATATAGTGGGGCCAATATGTGAGAGTGGTGATTTTCTGGCCAAGAACAGGCGTATACCTGTGGTCAGAGAAGGGGATTATCTTGCAGTAATGGCTGCAGGCGCGTATGGATATACAATGTCCAGCAACTATAACTCCAGGCGCAGGGCTGCAGAGGTCATGGTGATTAAGAATAAGTTTCATGTGGTGAGAAGAAGAGAGGCTTATTCTGACCTGATAAAAGGGGAGAGCATTCCAGAGGAGCTTGAATAATGGAAGGCATTGAATTCGCAAAGATGAATGCAAGCGGGAATGACTTTATTGTATTCGACAATCGCAGTAATATGCTTTCTCACTCTGCAAAGACCTTACCTGAATTGGCAAAGGCATTGTGCGAAAGGAGGCGCTCTATAGGCGCTGATGGTATGCTTGTAATTGAGGATTCAAAAGCAGCAGATTTTAAGATGCGCATAATAAACCCTGATGGTTCTGAGGTCGATATGTGCGGGAATGGATCCAGGTGTGTTGCCCTCTATGCGATGGAGAATGGTATAGCAGGCAAGTCCATGAAGATAGAGACGGGCGCAGGTATCGTAGATGCAGAGGTCGTGGGATTGGATGTAAAATTGGCATTGACCAATGCAAAGGGTTTAAAGTTGAATAGAAGCCTTACCATAGATAAGAAGGAGTATAAGGTACATTCTATTAATACAGGCGTTATGCATGCAATATTATTCGTGAATGCTATAGATAAGGTAAAGGTCGACTCACTCGGTTCAAAGATAAGGCGTCATAAGACATTCAGCCCGAAAGGAACGAACGTCGATTTTGTTAAAGTGCTCGGGCCCAATAAGATCAGTATCAGGACTTATGAGAGAGGGGTAGAGTCAGAGACGTATGCGTGCGGTACAGGCGCAGCAGCATCAGCCATAATATCCGGGCTTATACATGGTATGTCATCACATATAGATGTGCACACAAAAGGTGGAGAGGCGCTCCGGGTCTATTTTAATATAAGGAAAAAGAGAGTGGAGAACATATATTTAGAAGGAGAAGCAAGGCTTGTTCATAAGGGGGTATTGAGCTATGTTTAAAGGTTCCTTTGTTGCGCTGGTTACTCCGTTTACAAATGGCAAGATAGATGAGAAGAAGTTCAGGGAGCTAATAGAGTTCCAGATAAAGAATGGCACTAATGGTATTGTGCCCTGTGGTTGTACAGGGGAGGCGGCTACGCTTACACATGATGAGCAGAAGCGGCTTATGGATCTTACAGTAGAAGCCGTTAATAAGAGGGTCCCTGTAGTTGCAGGGGCAGGTTCCAATAATACACAGGAAGCCGTAAACCTTACCAAGCATGCAAAGAAGGCAGGGTGTGATGGCGTGTTATCCATAACACCTTACTATAATAAGCCTACGCCTGAAGGGCAATATAGGCATTATGAGGCCATTGCAAAGTCTGCTGACATACCTGTAATGCTATATAATGTGCCATCCAGAACCGGCATATCTATGAAGCCGGAGACGATAGCGCGATTGAATGAGATAGATAATATAACGACTGTAAAAGAGGCGAGCGGATCTCTTGATCAGATAAGCCAAATACTGAGTCTTTGTGATATCACGGTCTTAAGCGGCGATGATTCACTGACGCTTCCTATGATGAGTATTGGCGCAAAGGGCGTAGTATCTGTAGCGGCCAATATAGTGCCAAAAGAGATCTCAAGCTTAACCGGGTTTTATCTTAATGGTAAATTTGATGAAGCGCGTAAGCTTCACTATAAGCTTAGCCCATTATTTAAGGCTATGTTCATAGAGACAAACCCTCTTCCTGTAAAGGCAAGTATGGGGCTTATGAAGCTCATAACTCCGGAGTGGAGATTGCCATTATGTCCTCCATTGCCTGATACAGTAGAGAAGCTCAAGAGTGTATTAAAGAGACAGGGGTTGATATAGATGCTAAGGATATCTGTAGCTGGTTCCAATGGTAAGATGGGTTCCAGGATCAAGACATTGGTTGGAGAGGATAGAGAGCTCAGCCTTGCTGGTGCCTTTGATGTAAAAGATGATGCGCGCACTGCAATAGAGCGGGGTGATGTGCTCATTGAGTTTACTACGCCGGCTGCTACCATTGACAATCTGAAGATTGCAGTGGAACTTAAGAAAGCAGTCGTCATAGGGACTACTGGTATTGATGAGAATGGTATATCCTCTATAAAGGAGGCGGCAGCCAGTATACCTATAGTATATTCACCTAACATGGCGGTTGGTGTAAACCTTCTATTTAAGATAGTCCAGGAGTCTGCCACTGTACTTAGTAAGACATTTGCATCTTCTATAGAGGAGACGCACCATAGGTACAAAAAAGATGCACCCTGCGGCACTGCTATGGCCCTGCAGAATATAATTGCAGATAATGCCATGATAGACTTGCGGGATATAAAGGTAGAGTCCAAGAGGATCGGAGATGTAGTCGGAGACCATACGGTCATATTTGACGGTAAAGAAGAGCGTATTGAAATAACGCACCATGCAAAGTCACGTGATATCTTTGTAAAGGGCGCTATAGTAGCTGCGAAATTTATAAGAGACAAAAAACCAGGGCTCTACACCATGAATGAGGTATTGGGCATATGAAGATAAATATATCAGAGAGACTAAAGAGGCTTCCACCGTATCTCTTTGTAGAGATAGACAAGGCCAAGAACAAGGCCAGGGATGAAGGCAGGGATATAATAGATCTCGGTATAGGAGATCCGGATAGCCCGACCCCAGCCCATATAATAAAGGCCCTAAACACTGCATCAAAGGACCCAAAGAACCACAAATATGCCTTAGATAGCGGTATGAGCCAACTAAGATCAGAGATAACGAGATGGTATAAGGAGAGGTTCTCAGTTACGCTTGATCCCGATACAGAGGTATTGCCATTGATAGGTTCAAAAGAGGGCATATCGCACCTGCCTCTTGCATTTATCAATCCAGGGGATGCAGCGCTCGTACCAAATCCATCCTATCCACCATATAGGAGCGGTACTATCTTTGCGGGTGGTGATATTATTGATATGCCACTCCTTGAAGCAAATTCATATCTTCCCAATCTCGATAGTATTGATAGCGAGGTCTTAAAAAGGGCAAAGATACTCTATCTCAATTATCCGAATAATCCCACAGGCGCAGTCTGTGATAAAGATTTTTATAAGAGGGTTGTGGAGTTTGCAAGGAAGAATAATATCATCATAGCCAGTGATGCCGCTTATTCAGAGCTCTATTTTGATGAACACATCCCACCCAGCATATTGGAGATTGACGGCGCAAGAGATGTGGCAGTTGAGTTTCATTCACTCTCTAAGACCTATAATATGACTGGTTGGAGAATAGGCATGGCTTGCGGTTCAAGCCGTATCATAGCTGCATTAGCCAAGGTAAAGGCCAATGTAGACTCCGGGATATTTAATGCTATTCAGCTTGCTGGTATTGCAGCGCTTAAGAGCCCGAAAGGCCACCTTAAGAAGCTCAATGCCATGTACAGAGAACGCAGGGATACCCTGGTAAATGGGCTAAACTCTATAGGATGGAGAGTAGATCCGCCTAAGGCCACGTTCTATGTCTGGGCAAAGGCACCAGATAATAAGGATTCCCGCTCTATGTGTAAGATGATCCTGGAAGAGGCAGATGTCGTTACTACACCGGGTGTAGGCTTTGGTGAGAGCGGGGAAGGCTATGTAAGGATGGCCCTGACTGTCTCTTGCGAGCATTTAAAGAGAGCCGTGGAGAGGATTAAGAAGGTATTGTGACCGAGGCTTATATAGGTGTAGGCTCAAACCTGGGTGACAGAGAGAAGAATATCACAAGCGCTATAAAAGCGCTTGAGGCTTCTGAGGGAATATGCATCAGTAAGGTATCACAGATTTATGAGACAGATCCAGTAGGCGGCCCACCGCAGGACAAATACCTAAATGGTGTTATGAAGATAGAGACAGGGTTATCTGCGAGAGAACTATTAAAGAGACTTCTTAATATTGAAGATTCTCTTGGCAGACAGAGGTTAGTAAAGAACGGCCCGAGGACCATAGATCTGGATATACTTACCTTTGGAGACCTGCATATAGAAGAAGAAGGGCTCGTGATTCCGCATCCTCGCATGAATGAGAGAGATTTTGTTAAGATACCAATGGC
>CAYLIX010000003.1:0-8126 GCA_964383775.1 uncultured Planctomycetia bacterium | reverse complement strand
ATTATGAAGATATTTAAATATACAAGCGAGATAACGAAACATATCAAGTCCCAGAAGATGCGCGGTAAGAGAGTAGGCTTCGTACCTACTATGGGCTATCTCCATAAAGGCCACTTGAGCCTTATAAAGGCTGCTGCAAAGGATACAGATCTTGTAGTGGTAAGTATATTTGTAAATCCTGCTCAATTCGGTCCAAGAGAAGACTTTAAGGACTATCCCAGGAATCTTGGGCGTGACAAACGCCTTGCAGAGGATGCAGGGGCAGACATAGTATTCTATCCATCAGCAAAAGAGATCTATCCTAATGGATACAACACATATGTTGAGGTAGGGGATATTACCAGGATGCTATGTGGTGCATCACGGCCTAGCCATTTTAAAGGTATAACGACCATAGTTACCAAATTATTTAATATCATTACCCCGGATATTGCATACTTTGGACAGAAGGATGCGCAGCAGGCCATAGTTATAAAGAAGATGGCGCGTGATCTCAATATGAATATTAAGATAAAGGTTATGCCTATCGTAAGAGAGGGTGATGGCTTGGCCATGAGTTCAAGAAATATATACCTCTCAAAGAGCCAAAGAGAAGATGCCCTTGTGATCAGCAAATCTTTACGAATGGCGAAGAGGTTGGTCTTACAAGGCGAATCTGATACAAAGAAGATCAGGCAAGAGATGAAGGATCTCATAAATTCCCGAAAGAAGATGCGCATAGATTATTTATCTATAGTGAATCCTGATAATTTAAAAGAACTTAAAAGGATAAGGAGTAAGGCGCTTATAGCGATTGCAGCATCCGTAGGGAAGACGCGCCTTATAGATAATATTACAATCGGAGGAAAGATTTAATGTCTATTAAGATCATAAATGATAAATGCACGGGTTGCAAGCTTTGCATAAAGAGCTGCCCCTTTGGCGCAATAGAAGTAAAGGAGCGTAAGGCAATAATAGACTTTGGCAAGTGTAATCTCTGCGGAGCATGTGTGCCTATATGTAAATTTGCCGCGATAGAGATGAAGAAGAAGGATACACCTACGAGAGACCTGAGTATGTATAAGGGTGTCTGGGTATTCTGTGAGCAGAAGAAGGGTAAGGTCCAGAGTATCTCCTGGGAGCTCCTGGGGGAAGGGAAGAAGCTTGCGGATAAATTGGGTACTGAGTTGTGCGGTATCTTATTGGGCAAGGATATCAGTAAAGAGGCAGAGGCAATAATACATCGCGGCGCAAATAAGGTATATCTAGTAGATGCGCCGGAGCTTGAGAAGTTTCTTGATGAGCCGTATACAAATGTACTGGTGGATTTAATCAATGAATATAAGCCGGAGATACTCCTCTGCGGCGCTAGTACCATAGGGAGAAGTCTTATCTCACGGGTTGCGATCAAGATAAAGACAGGCCTTACTGCAGATTGTACGGGGCTGGATATAGACGACGAAAAGAAGATCCTATTACAGACACGGCCTGCATTTGGCGGAAATATCATGGCAACGATCATTACCCCTAATTACCGGCCGCAGATGGCAACGGTCAGGCACAAGGTAATGAAGGAGCCAGAGATTAATAAATCCCTTAAGGGCGAGGTTATCAAGAAAAGCTTTGACAGCAAGATCCTGAAATCCCGCACTGAGATCATAGACGTAATCGAAGAGCTTGAGAGCACAGTAAATCTCACTGAGGCTGACATTATAGTATCCGGAGGCCGCGGTGTAGGCGGCCCTGAGAACTTTAATATGATAAGAGAACTTGCGCAGGTTTTAAACGGCGCAGTGGGCGCATCCCGGTCTGCAGTAGACGCAGACTGGATATCATATTCACACCAGGTAGGCCAGACTGGAAAGACCGTCTGTCCAAAGATCTACATAGCATGCGGCATAAGCGGACAGATACAGCACTTGATTGGTATGCAATCCGCAGATATAATAATCGCTATCAATAGAGACCCTGATGCCCCTATATTTAATATAGCAACCTACGGTATAGTAGGGGATATCTTCGAGATAGTTCCTGCCATGACGAAGAGATTTAAAGAGATCCTCAAGAAATAACCCCGCATACTTGACAAAGAGAGACAAATAGTGTATACTTTTGCCAACTACTTGTTTATATATGTTTATACAAGTTTAATCATCTGTATTATTGTTTATTTAAGTATATACCTCTTTCTATAGGTAAGGGATTAAGATGCGAAGCGAGATCTACAACATACAAGAAGTAGCCAATATCCTGGGCCTCTATAAAGGTACTATAGTAAATTATGAGAAGAAGCATGTATTTCCTAAGCCAAAGAGAAATCCTATAAACAGCTACAGAGAATATACAAAAGAAGATCTTGAAAAGATGAAGCGTATATTAAAGAGAGGGTATTGATGTATTTTAAGAGGCTAGAGATGTTCGGTTTTAAATCTTTTGCAGAGAAGACGAAGGTAGATTTTGAACGCGGCATTACCGCCATAGTGGGGCCGAATGGATGCGGTAAGTCTAATATAGCAGACGGAATAAAGTGGGTGCTGGGTGAACAGTCAGTCAAGGCGATGCGCGGATCCAGCATGGAAGATGTGATCTTCAATGGCACAGAGCGCAAAGAGCCGCTAGGTTACGCAGAGGTATCACTCGTCCTCTCAAATGAATCGAAATTCCTACCGATAGAATATGACGAAGTGACCATTTCCCGCAGGCTCTATCGTTCAGGAGAGAGCGAGTATCTTATAAACAAAAATCCGGTAAGACTGAAAGACGTCAATGAACTCCTCATGGGATCAGGTCTGGGAGTCAATGCATATTCACTTATAGAGCAGGGTAAGATGGACCAGATATTGAGCGCAAACCCGGAAGACCGCCGGGCCATCTTCGAGGAGGCGAGCGGTATTACGAGATATAAATCAAAGAAGCGCGAGGCCGTAAGAAAGCTCGAGGCGACCGAGCAGAACCTCCTGCGGGTCAATGATATAGTAAAAGAGGTAGAGCGGCAGATAAACTCTATTGAGAGGCAGGTCAAGAAGGCCAGGCGTTACCAGGAGCAGTTTGATAGATTAAAAGAACTGGATACCACACTCGCCAGTCATAATTACAATCAGATGAAAGAGAAACGGGATTCATTTTCAGACGAATCAGGCGGTATTAAAGAGGAAGAGCAGCGGCTTGTCAGCCTTCTTGAGTCGCTCTCGCAGGCCTCAAATGCCCTCAAAGAGCAGGAAGATACCCTCAACAATAAGATTTCACGCTATCGAAATGATCTGAGCCAGGCGCGCATAGCCATAGACAGGAATAATGATAGAGTAAATATGGATAGGGAGAGGCTTGAGGAGTTATATAAATATGAGATACAGCAGGCCTCTGAAGTAGATTCTCTTGATAAGAGGATGAAGGATATTGCAAAGAATGTGGAAGGCATAACCGAACAGCTTACCAAGGTCTCTGAAGATCTAAGATCCAAGGATAGCGAGCTTATTAATAAGGAAGAGAACATCTCTTCCTTAAAGAAAAGAATCGAGGAGAATAGCAGTTCTATTAAGGTAAATAAGACCGGACTACTCGATATACTGGCTAAGCAATCGAAACTACGCAATGAGATCGCAAAGATAACGAGCGATATACAGAATATCTCTTCGCGGCTCAGGAGACTGGATATTGAGAGAGAGAATGTGGCAAAGGAGCTCGGCACAATAGATGAGAAGCTATCCCAGGTAAGGCTTTCAGTAAACATGATCATCTCAAAAGTAGAGATACTGGAGAATGAACGGATCACTGCGCAGAACGAACTTAAGAAAGAGGATGAAGAGGGGCATTTAATCGAAAAGAGAATCAATGATTCGAAGAATCATATATTGGCGCTCCACTCAAAATCAGAATTCTTAAAGAATCTCATGAAGCGCCATGAGGGTTTTACCGGCGGTACGCAAGTACTGCTAAATAAGCTGTCAAATGGCGAGCTCCAGATACATGGTTCATTAAGCCCGCTTGCAGATCTTCTGGAGCCTAATAGTGGTTATGAAGCGGCATGTGAAGCTGCGCTACAGGGAGATCTCCAGACGCTCGTTATAGACGATTGGGATACGGCCTTTACAGCACTTGCATTTTTAGTGGAGAATAATCTGGGTAAGGCAAGCTTCATGAAAAATATTCCTCAGGGCCTGGCAGGATCTTCTTCTGAGGGTGATGAAGTTTTGAGTAATAGCATGATATTGGGGAATGCCGCTGGCTTTATGAAATTTAAACCTCAATATGAAACTCTATTTAAACACCTGCTTAAAGATACTTACATAGTTAATAATATAGAGGAAGGGATCTCTGTATTAAGGTCTCTGCACGATGAAAAGCAGGAAAGGATTAAACTGGTGACGATAAAGGGTGATATCATAACAAAGGATATCATAACCGGCGGCAGCCATGTAAGTGATTTTACATCCAGTATCATAGGACGCCAGATGAGAATAAGCGAGATAGAAGAGGAGATAGCGCACTCAGAGAAGAACGCGTTGATATTAAAGGGAGAAGGCCTTAAGAGCAGAGAGAGAATAGCAAGCCTGCGTGCAGAGACAAAGAGGATAGAGGATGCCTTGCGTTCTGAGGAGATCGTACTTACCCAGGAAAGATCTGCAGAATCTAATCTGGAGAATGAAAGAAGGAAGATAGAAGACGAAGTAAATCTGCTGACGCTTGAGCTGGAAGAGACGACTGCAAGAAAGAGCGAGCTTATAGAGGCTGAGGCAAACCTTAGGTCCCAGTTGGAAGAGGGTGCAAGGGAAGAAGAGATCTTGCAGAATTCGATTACTACTTCCCAGCTCTCCATAGAGGATGGATCCAAAAAGAGAGAAGAGCTCTTAATAAGCATTACGCAGATAAGGACAGAACTCACTTCTTTAAAATCTCGAGAGGACGAACTCTATAAAGCAGCAGAGTCTGAGAAGATATATCATGATGACCAGATAAATATACTTAATGAAAAGAGGAGATCCATTGAAGAGGCCGCTCAAAGAAAGACGGCTATTAAAGAGGAGATAGCCAGGCTCCAGGAGGATACCGAACGTTTGACTGAGCGTCATGGAACGATTGAAAATGAGCTCACTATATTGAATGAGGAGCACCAGGGGCTCAGAACAAAGATCGATGCAGAGACTCAAAAGCTCGACGAGAAGAGAGAAGAGCTCAATAGCATAAAGGATAAGGTCCATTCTGTGGAGATGGATAGCACGCAGTTATCATTTCACATGGAGACATTAGGAAACAGGATAGAGCAGGCATACAAGATAGATCTCGAGACCCATATTGCTGATACTGGCGGCATAGATAATGTCCAGCATCTTGAAAAGGAGATAGGGTCTTTAAGGCAATCTATAGAGAAGATGGGCAATGTAAACTTGGTAGCCATTGATGAGCATTCACAGCTCCAGGAGAGGAGTTCTTTTCTAAAGCATCAGAGCGAGGATCTTTCCAATGCAAAGGAGACGCTCCTCAAAGCCATAAGAAAGATAAACCAGACCACAAGGTCTCTCTTTATGGAGAGCTTTACAAGCATTCAAGCGGAGTTTAGAAACTATTTCAGGTTTCTCTTTGGCGGAGGCAAGGCAGATGTAATACTCCTGGATGAGAAGGATGTCTTAGAGAGCGGTATAGAGATCATTGCAAGGCCTCCGGGCAAGAAGCTCCAGACCATATCACTCCTCTCTGGAGGAGAGAAGGCGCTTACAGCCATAGCGCTTCTATTTGCCATATTTAAGATAAAGCCCAGCCCATTCTGCCTGCTCGATGAGATCGACGCGCCCCTCGATGAATCCAATATAGGCAGGTTCTCAAAGACGCTGCAGGAATTTGCCAGAGAGTCCCAGTTTATCATTATTACGCATAACAAAAAGACTATAAGTATAGCAGACGTAATGTATGGCATTACCATGGAGCAATCAGGGGTCTCCAAGATAATGTCAGTCAAGTTTGCTAAAAAGAATGATGCAGAAAGAGAAAAAGTCCTAATTTAGAAACTAACTATTGACAATCTAATGACTTAGTGATATACTTTGTTAAATAACTTAATAATATTATATTATAGGCAATAATAAATGAGAAAAGTTTTAGCAAAGAAGAAGTCTAATAAGCGCTCGGAGTTTATCTTAATGGTATTACATGAGTTGAAGACTCCAATATCCTCGATAAACGGATATGCCTCTCTGCTTATGACGAACGAGCTGGGCGCTACGAACGAGAGGCAGAATGAGATCCTTACCAAGATAGTGGAGAGGTGTGATTACCTTGGTGAGATGATAAGCAAACTCCTCCAGCTATCAAAACCCTTACCTGCATCTTCCATGAAGAGGGTAAAGATCAATCTCAATGATATAATCTTAAAGAATGTGAATATCATAAATATTCTGGCTGAAGAGAAGGGCCTGAGTATAGACCAGCACCTGCCGAAAGAGACTATCTACATAAATGCTATGGAAGGGGATTTTACACAGCTCCTTACCAATCTTCTCTCCAATGCCGTTAAGTTTAACCGCCAGGGCGGTAAGATAGACGTATCCCTTAAGAAAGATGGAAAGAATATCCTGCTCTCTGTATCAGATACGGGCGTAGGCATACCCAAGAAAGATATGTCAAAGATATTTGAAAAGTTTTATCACCAGGATGTAGTATATACCAAGGCGAACCAGTCAACAGGGCTGGGGCTTAGCATAGCAAGAAAGATCGTAAAGAATTATCACGGGACTATTGAGTGTAAGAGCAAGCAGGGCGTAGGAACCACTTTTATAATAAAGATACCAGCGCAATAAAATAAGTTAAGGAGGCGCTGTGAGGTTCCAGGAAATAAAAGAACTATTCTTTAAGAAATATACGGAAGACGAGGTAGGGGGCCCTCAGAAGATAGAGGTGCCTCTTGAAGAGAAGCCGTTAGATACAAAGATCATCTCTATCCTTAATCAAAAGGGTGGTTGTGGTAAGACGACCACTGTTATCAATCTTTCTGCCTGCCTGGCAGAGATGGGCTATAAGTCACTCATCATTGATCTGGACCCACAGGCACACTCGAGCTTAGGCCTGGGTATTAAAACGGAAAACCTGGACAAGCACATTTATCATGTCTTGAGGCATCCTGAATTATCTATAATAGATGTAATCCATGATACCTATAGTGAGCACCTTAAGATAGCGCCTAGTAACACACTCCTCTCATCATCACTCATCGATTTTGTAAATAGCATAGGTAGAGAAGGCCTCCTCAAAGAGCATACTGATAAATGCAGAGGGCAATTCGACTTTATATTAATAGACTGTCCGCCATCCTTAAATTTACTTACGATAAACGCTCTTACAGCTTCCAATGACATTATTGTACCTATCCAGACGCATTATTATTCACTCGAAGGCATGAAGGAGCTATTTAAGACCGTTGACCGCGTAAAGAGCCGTCTCAATCCCCAGTTGGAAATATTCGGGATACTGGCGACACTCTATGATATGCGCACAAAGGTCGGCAGGACCATGCTTTCATCCCTGAAAGAATATTTTAAGGAGAAGATGTTTGATGCTGTAATAAGGATTAATTCTGCATTGGCAGAGGCTCCGATATACGGAAAGCCTGTTATTATGTATGATGCCGCGAGTAGGGGTGCACAGGACTATAAAAAGTTAGCAGAGGAGATATTGATCAGATATGGAGAATCAAGAAAAGAACAAGGTGCAGGGACTGGTATCCTCGATCTTCGAGAAGAAGAGCTCAGAGAGCCAGCAAGAGAAGCAAAGTAAGGACTCCTCTCTCTTTGCAAAGACGGCTGGGGATAAAGCGCCTAAGGACAAATCCCAGAAGCCGCACAAGCCTTTAAAGACCGTATTAACGGATATGCTGAAAAGGTTTGTCGCGTATAGCAGAGAAAAGAGTTTCGTAGGCCTGGATATAGGTATGAGCGCGGTAAAGGCGCTGAAGGTCACAAGCCGCGGCGGAGAGAAAGAGATCATCTCATTTGGCCTGGAAGAGATCCCAATGGAGCTTTATGAAAGCTCAGAGAGGATCGAAGTGATCAAGAAGGCCCTCTTAAAGCTGAGGGCAACAGGTAAGCTGGACGGCTCTATAGTATTGAGCTTTCACGATCCCGACATAAGCATGGAATTTTTAAGATTTCCTGATATGC
>CAYLIX010000002.1:15703-22636 GCA_964383775.1 uncultured Planctomycetia bacterium | reverse complement strand
GCGTTTTACAGCCTCTTTGTATGCCTGCTCATTGATCTCCACGCCAATGACCTCTTGAACGCCCCTGTCCTTAATGAGCGCCCCGGTAATACCATAAGCACATCCTATATCGAGTACACGCCTGGCCTTATTTGGTACAAGGCATGCTACGTCCTCGCGCGCGCCCTTATAATAGATATCATCCTTTGTCTTTAACATTCTTCTCTGTCCTATCCACCCATAAGCGTTGTATCTGCCTTATGGAATCTCTCGAGCTTTTTGATCCTCTCTATGAGCCTGGGGTCATCTACAAATATGGAGTCAAAACGCTTCTTCTTCGTCAATATCCTCGTTATGCAGTTTAACTCAAAGAGGAATTCCGGCAGAGTAAAGAGCTTCATATTGGAGTGCTCATTCATCACATCCTGCATATCGCCCTTCTTAAAGTAGAGCCATATCCAGTTGCCGCTGCGTGCTTTTTTGAAGATATCCTGCTGCATCCAATCAAATAGCCTGCCATGAGATTTTGTGACTACATACAGTAGCCTCTTAGGCCTTCCCCATCTCTTATTATAGACTTCCTGGTTTCTCTTGAATGACTCTTCATAGGATTTGATCTTACCGAACGATGATTTTATGTGGTGGTAGACATAAGCGGCCTTGGCCCTTACGCACAGGAACCCTGCCTTCTCTACCCTTCTGGAATAGTCAGTATCATCAAAGTTACCTTCTTTATAGACTTCATCAAGATAACCCACTGCATCAAAGAGGTCTCTGGTAAATAACATACAAAATCCTATACAGGCTCCCATCTCTACAAATTGCCCGCTCATCTTTTTGAGCCCTGCAGCATATCCATCTATTGTGTCATTGGCCCCGGGATGCTGCCCGATATTATTACTCGAGGGATTGACCAGCCCTATATCTTTTCTTGACTGAAGCACCTTTATCATCTCCTGGAGCCATCCTTCAGTACAGATGGTATCATTGTTCATGATACATGCATACGGCGCATCGAAGACCCTCAGGCCCTGGTTTACAGCCTTGACAAAACCGAGGTTCTCTTCGTTCCTTATCAGATGCGCAGCGCCTACGCTTCTTAGGTACTTCGCAGTCTTCTTATCACTGGCATTATCTATTAATATAAGCCGGTAAGGAAAACGCGTGTTTCGCTTTATACTCTCTATGCATTCACGTGTAAGTTTTAGTTGATTCCAGACCGGAATAATTATGTCACATACCATTAATATGCCTTTCTCTTAACGAGGGATACAATATCCTGCGCCCTCTTTCTCCATGAATCGTCACTGTTACCATATCTAAAGCTCGTTCTGTCGATGTAATAAATAGGGAATGAAAATAGATTCTTAAATAATGACAATGCCTTTAATAATCTCCTGTCAGATACCAGGATAAGGTCAAAGAGCTTCCGCCCTTTTAACCTTCTCTCGATAAGCCTGAATAGGACTTCGAGATAGAAGATTGCATCGATGCGTGAAAAACTGAAGAATCTCAGGCTCTGGTGCTCTGGCAAAGGGGATCTTCTGCCGCTTATCCAGACATGGACCCAATTCCACTCTCTTGCCAGTCCAAGGCATGTATTTACATCCACGCCGAACGCATCTCGCTCTCTATAGTTAATAGGATATGCTATCCTAAGATCCTTTCCCCATTTTTTCATATAGATCTTTTCATTCTTCTTAACGAGTGCTTCCCTTTGGCTGCCCTTGCCAAATGAGGTATGCCACTTATGAAATACGTAAGCGCTCCTGGAACATACGCATTTGTACCCGGCGTGATCTGCACGCCTGGAAAGATCAGTATCATCAAAGCCACCCATGCCATAAGCCTCGTCGAGATAACCGACCTTATCTATAACCTCTCTCTTTATCAATACGCAGAATCCCATGCATTGGTTGGTCTCAAGGTATTTAAGTCCGTTCTTCGCTAAAAGACTTGAATACTCATCGAGAGATAATCTCCCAGGGTCCTCGCTCCTGGGATTTACAAGGCCTATCCTTGCATCGCTATCTGCTAAAGAAGCCATCTTTGTAAGCCAGCCTTCAGTAGCTATGGTATCATTATTCATTAAACACAGATACCCTGCCTGTGAACTCTTTAAGCCCTGGTTAACGGCCTTTACAAAACCGAGATTCTCTTCATTTCTTATGAGCCTTACATTATCATTGCCATTCGAGATACGGGATAGATAGTCTCTCGTTTCATTATCGCTTCCGTTATCAATGAGTATAAGGGTATATGGATATGAGGTGTGTTGACGTATGCTCTCGATCGAGCGTCTTGTGGATTCAAGCTGGTTCCATATTGGTATTATAATATCACACTTCACTAAAATATCCCCTCCAATGCATCGCGCAAGACCTCTGATACTATCTTGTGCCCGGCTGCGTTCCAATGCTCATCCCGTTTAAAGTAAAGCCCTCTACCCTTCTTGTACTCTTTAAAGAGCGCTTCATATGGGTCGATGCACATTATATCCTCTTCCTGACAAAATTCAATCATCTTGCCGTATATGCTGCTGGGCAATTTTGAGAGATCGCTTCTGTATGTGACCATCAACACCACGAGCCTTGCATTGTCTGCTTCCACGGTCCTCTTCAGTTCCTTTACAATCTCTTTTGTCACTACAAAGAAATGCTGTGGTTTCTTCTTTGACTTCTTCTCCATCATATATTTTAGTATGCTCTTATTGCTCTTTAGCATATCCATAAAGCTGCGTCGCACACTCTTTATGCCGTCGGATATAAAGCCATAGGTCTTGAATTTTCGCCTTAAGTATTTTCTCAGCCTCTTATTGAGGGAGTCTTTCCTGGCCGCTTTATTATACTTACGTTCTAGCGTCTCTTTCTCAGTCCACTCATATCCCGTCCTCTCCGGAACCGGCACATTCTGTAAAACAAGTCCGTTCTCTGCCAGCTCGAAATACGGCTTAGGATAGGTATATGCCACACTCTGCATATTATCGTGCATAGCATCAAAAGCTCCGAATGTGAGCACTACAAGGTCCGGCATATATTTGAACCCTTCGGTCCTGTAATACAAGAGTTCCTGGTCCGTTCCATAACCGCATACGCCTGCGTTTATAATCTCTGCGCTCTTACCCAGCAGTCTTTGCAGTTGGTCTGTAAATCTTTCATTACTCTCAACATTGTATCCCCAGACAAATGAATCCCCGAGGACCAATACACGGGGCTTCTCTGCATGGCCATAACTGTGCTCTATGTCTCTTAACCCCTGTAAATTATTCTTAACATCTATCTTTTTATCAGGGGTAGTGAATATCCCTTCCTCACCCGGCTTATTCTTCCACCCAAGGAGTGAATCATATTCATAAAACTTAAATACATTGTCACCAGCGGCTGTATTCATCTCTAGAGGTGAGTTGCGCATCTTCACGAAATCAATGAGCCTCAAGCCCAATTCAAGCACCAAAAGAAATATACATATGCTGATTACCAGGTGTAATAACTTAAATAACAGCGCCTTTAAACTCACGCTTCTCCTCCGTAATATGTCTATTCACCGCGTCAAAGAGATCCTGTACATTGAGATCTTTAAGACAGCTTAATCTGCTGCACTCAGGTATCTTAAATTTCTTATAACACGGCCTGCACTGAATCTCTTTACTTACAATGGCATGATCTACGCCTTTTGGATATGGTCCATAGATATCCTCATCTGACGGCCCGAATATCGATACTGTCCTGGCGCCCGATGCTGCAGCAATGTGCAGCGGACCGCCGTCATTACAGACGACGCAATGGCACCTTGAGAATAATGCAGCGGATTGGCGTATAGTAGTCTTCGGTGCTATGATAGGGCGCGTCTCCATAAGACTTGTTATGGACTTTAATAGATCTTCCTCGCCTGGCGCCCAGATCAGGATCACCTTTGCGCGCAGCCTCTTTTGAAACGCGTCTGCAAGGCAGGCAAACTTCTCTGCAGGCCATCGTTTAAATGCAATATTCTTCTCACCGAAGCTTACACCCCCGCCTGGCGCTATACCTATAATCTTATCCGAATCAGTAAAGGCATTATTCTTAAAGAAGTTTTCTATGTACTGCTCGTCCTTCTTATCAAGATATATCTTTATAGGCTCCTGAATAGCATCTATACCGATAAGCCTCAATAGATCCTTATAGTACTCTGCTATAGGCTTATCATCAAAACCATCAAACCTCAACCTTGCATTATGAAACCTCGCCCTTCCTTTATAGTCAAAGCCCACCCTAAGCGGTACCCTGACAAGAGAGAGGAAGAGGCCATACTGGTGGCCCATTGACATATCTATAGCTATATCAAAACGCTCATTCCTGATAGTCTTTAGGAATGATCCCAGCTTCTTAAGGCAGGATAAAGGGCTCTCATTCCAGAGCTTCTTATAGTCACCCTTTTCAAAGACAAATATCTTATGGATCCTCTTATCCTTCTCTATAACCTCCATGGATCTCTTATTGCAGATATAAGAGATGGCTGTATTTGGCAATTCCCTCTTTAATATGCCAATCAGCGGCGTTGAAAATAGAAGATCCCCTATACCAAACGGATTTATGAGCAGGACCTTTAGATCCTTTTTATCTTTGAATAGAGCGTCTGTACGCCTTTGCATAATTTATCCAAGTCTACCTTGTCATTACATTTTGTCTCTTTCTTGCATTCACTCTTCCAGCAGGGGCTACAGTCAACATCTGTAAGCACCTTTATGCCCCTTTCATACAGATCTATTTCGTTTGCGCATGAAATGGTAAAGAAACTGACTATCTCTTTTTTGAGCCCTATAGCTATGTGGAGCGCAAGCGTGTCGCCCGTCAGCACAATATCGCAGAGATCTACAAACTGTATGCCATTACGCAACCCCTGGTCTGTAGGCGTGGATATTACCTTATTTGCCAGCTTCTTCTTTATTGTATTATTGTTCTCTGTATCTTCCCTGCCCCCTAAGAGCACTATCTTTTCATGAGGAAAGAGCTTGCAGAGTCTCTTTAAGAGGTCTATTTGGCTGTCAAAATTGAGCCTCTTATACGGATAGAGCATAGAAGATCCGGTATTAAACCCTATAACCGTCTGGTTCTCTCTTATACCTGCCTTCTCTCTATGCCTTGATATAAAATGCTTCTCTTTTTCAGTAAGATTGAGTATATATTCATCTCTCCTGTATTCCAGTCCCAGCGCCTCTGCCAAGAGATCCTGCTCGCTCCTAGCATTCACCTTAAACTTCTTTGTATCATCGAGCCCCAGCTCATAGAGGAGTGATGCCTCCTTATTAAACGGGTAGATCGCGCCAGTCTCAGAGAGGCCAAAGCCGAATTTCTCCTTTGCATCAACCAGGTTGGCAAGCGCGCCTGCCCTCCTCGACTTATCCACACACATAAGCACATCAAACCTTTCAGTAAGCAGGCTCAGCGAATTTTCATCAGAGTATTCAAGAACCCTATCGATAAAATGGTTATTCTCCAAAAGCGGCATTGCGGACTTTTGAGTAAGCCATGTGATGTGGCACTTATTGTACTTTCTCTTGATAGGGCTTAATATGGATGTTGTGCGCAATACATCCCCAAGCGCATCGAGATTAATGATCAATATCCTTGTGCCCATAGGAGAGTAATCTTTGCAATCCATACAGGTCTTACCGGGTGAGCATGGTCTATACCCATTAAAATATCTGCAATCGAGTTTATATCTATCCATTGTTATACCCCGTATCCCTTATTCCCATTAAAAATCCCAGCGTAACATAGAAGAACAAGACCAGCTTAAGCGAATAGAGGCTGGTATCTATCGCACTCTGTATAAGAAAAGATGTTATGCCGCATGAAAGGCCAAGGCATAGAAGGCCTAAAAATTCACTATTCATACTCCTCCAGGATTTAAAGGATGATACCATGGCCTTGCCAACCATCCACAAAAACGATATGAGTCCGAATATACCTATCTCTGCAGCTATCTGTAGATAACAATTATGTGCATACCAAAGCTCTTTGCTATGTAGACTTACTGTCGCAAACTTCTTGTAGTTGCTCATAAATGTATTCAACCCCTGTCCTAAGAAGGGCCTGTCCATAAACATGCTCCACCCTACCTGCCATATCTCCAGCCTATGACTTATAGATTTACTATTTAGAAGATTATCCGATAAGCCAAAACGCTCTCCCTCATGCAAAATAACAAATCCCGCAAAGAGCACTGCTATGATAAATATCGTAAGCAGGATATATGCTGCGGGGCCTCTCCTTAATAATAGGATCAAGAGCGCTCCAAACGCAAAACTGAGTATCGCGCCTCTATTGGCTGTGGACAATAACATGATGATCAGGGATATGGATAGTAAAAGGCATGTGACCTTTATCTTTACATTCCCTTTCAGAAAAAGTCCCAACCCAAGAAATGGAAATACGGCAATAAGAGTCCACGCGCCAAGGCCATTAGGAAACTCAAATGAACTCGTTATATATTGCTGACTAAAGAGCGCATAATTTCTGACAAAATCAAAACCGATAATCTTCTGATATAGCCCGTTTAATACTACCAAAAGCACACTTGCTGCAAATACCTTCATCATGTTGCGCGCAATCCCCTTATCCTTTGCAGTATCAAAGATAATAAAATAGAGCAGGATATACTCAGCAAACTTGGTGATGAATGCCCTGGTGCTTAATGCAGGATAAGACGAACCAAACAACGATAAGAGAGTAAAGAGAGAGAAGAATAGTATAGGCTTATTCAATTCTGTACGAGGAAAAATCTTGAATATGCTCTTCTGCTCTAAAGACCTCTTTACTATCCATGCAATAATAGCCGTTATGGCACTTATTTCAATAATACTCTTTGAGAATGGCAGTGAAAAGATGAGCACATAAAGAGAGTATTCTATTATCTTTGCCAGGATCATCCCTTTCTCCTCCCCTCGCTTCCCACTGCAACCATGCCGAGCCT
>CAYLIX010000002.1:0-15693 GCA_964383775.1 uncultured Planctomycetia bacterium | reverse complement strand
AGTGCAAGCCTCAATCCAAGAAGGATCATACAAAACAAGACAACAGATGCTATTAAGATGGCCTCTATAGGGCGGTTGACCTTTGAGATGATGTATCCACTAAGAGAAAGACAGGCTGTTATAAAGTATATTACAAAGACTGCCCTCGTCTTTTTAAGTCCCAGGAGTGCCAGGCGATGCGATGAGTGATCTTTGCCGCCCTGGAATATAGACCTCCTGCCATGTATCCTCGAAAGTGTAACTAGTGTAGTATCAAATATAGGATATCCAAGTATTAGTATGGGTATGGCAAGGGATGTGATCTGTGTAGGAGAAGACCAGCTTCCCAGTATCGCTATAACGGCCAGAAGAAATCCTGTAAAGAGGCTGCCTGCATCGCCCATAAAGATATGGGCCTTTGGGAAATTGTACTTTAAAAATCCCGATGTAGCCCCAAATAGTGTGATTGCTACAGTAGCCACCATAAAATCCCCTCTCTCTAAAGAGAGTACACAAAAAGCAAGGGCGGATATGGCTGTTATGCCTCCAGATAGGCCGTTTAGATTATCCAGGAGGTTTATGGCATTGGTTATACCTACTATCCATACTATACTGAATAATAAAGAGAGGTAATAATTCTCTATAAAGGCTACCCTTATACCCATCTTAGTCACTATAAGCGCTGCTATGATCTGGCCGAATAGCTTGATCTTAGGCATCATGCCTGCCTTGTCATCAATTATACCGATGGCAAGTAGAATAGCGCCTCCAGTCAATATAGCAAGGATCTCCCTGCTGATACCCAGGGTAAAGAGTATTGCAAAGAGATATGATATAAAGATGCTCACTCCCCCTAAGAGCGGCGTGGGGTGGTGGTGCGCCTTTATCTGTGAAGGGCTATCCACTATGCCAAGCCTTATTGCAATACGCCCTGCTGTAGGCGTTAAGAGCCATGACAGCACTAATGCTATCAGGAATCCGCCAAGTACATCCATCTTTGAATATAGATAAGGGGTGTGCATTATTTTTCGAAGTCCTTTATGATCCTGTCGAGCATCTCATCTATATCTACCTTGGGATTAAAACCGATCAATTCTTTTATCTTCGTTATATCGGGCTGCCTGTATTTCATATCCTCGAAACCCTTTTCATACGCCTTATCATACGGTATGTGGACAATCTTGGAATTAGAATGCGTCTTTGCCTTGATCTCCTGGGCAAGCTCATTTATAGTGATAGACTTTGCATTTCCAACATTAAAGACCTCTCCTATTGCCTTTGGCTCCTGCGCAAGTTTGATGATAGCAGATACTACATCATCGATATACGTAAAACTGCGGCTCTGCTTTCCATTGCCATAGACTGTTATCGGCTGGCCAAACAATGCCTGCTTGATAAAACGCGGTATGACCATGCCGTACTTTCCCGTCTGCCTTGGACCGCAGGTATTGAAGAGCCTTACTATGACTATTGGGAGCTTCTTCTCTCTATGGTATGCAAGTGCAAGAAATTCATCGAGCGCCTTTGCGCACGAATAACTCCATCTTGATATGCTCGTAGTGCCAAGCACCCTATCGTCATCCTCCTTAAAAGAGACCTTATTACTCATATTCTTTCCATATATCTCTGATGTAGATGCCAATACAACCTTCTTCTTACGAAGCTCGTTGGCCAGCTCTAATACCAGCTCTGTGCCCCGGACATTTATCTGTATAGAGTCGAGCGGATTATCTATAATATACTTAACGCCCACTGCTGCAGCCATGTGATATATGATATCGCTCTGCTCTATTAGACGCTTCATAAGGCGCCTGTTAATGATAGTATCTATATGATGAGAAAAACGCTTGTTATCCTTGAGGTGGTTAATATTCTCCATTGATCCTGTAGAGAGATTGTCTATAATCGCTACTTTATTACCATCCTTTAAGAGCTTCTCAGCCAGGTGCGAACCTATAAAACCAGCACCGCCGGTAATCAATATCCTTTTAGTCTTCATAGTATCTTCTCCCGCGTCAGTTCTATCTCGTATAGCTTTTCGATATCTTCTATAAGCCTCTTCTTTGAAAATTTAGTCATAACAGCATTCTTGGCTGCATTGCCAAGCCTCTCGCGCATGGCCTTGTCACAGAGAAGTCCCTTTAGGGCCTTGCTAAAGCTCTCTACATCCTCATTCGGGCTTAAGATTCCGGATATATTATCTTCCACTACATCCCTTACGCCCCCTACGTCTGTTGACAATACTGGCCTGGAACATGCCATGGCCTCTATAAGGGATATGGGTGTTCCTTCATTAAGCGAGGTAAGGCATACTACATCAAGGTTCTTATATATGGTGACGAGATCGCTCTGCCACCCGGTGAATATGACAGAGCCGCTGATACCAAGCTGCTCTGCATAAGATTCAAGGGCCTTCTTTAAGGTACCATCGCCTATTACCAGGAACTTAACCTTAAGGCCAGAGGAAGACTTTAATACTTTTTTTACTGCCTCTAAAAATAGGGTATGGTTCTTTACCTTTTCAAGCCTGCCTACTATCCCTACCAAGAGCGTATCCTTATGCAATGAATATTCCGGCCTTATGTCCCTTACCTTTCCTGAACGCAAATATGGCTCAAGATCCAAGCCCAACGGCACCACTGTTCCTCTCTCTTTAGGTATCACCCCATATCCATTCATCAGTTCATCGAGCTGGGTATGGCTTATCGCTATTATCCTGCTGGTAAAGAGGCTTAAGAATCTCTCTATCATAATAAAGATAGCCGTCTTTATCCTCCCGAAGTAACTATGGAATATATGGCCATGAAATGTATGTATCTTGACAGGCACCCTGTTGACTATTGCAGCCATCCTGCCCAGGGCACCTGCCTTTGCAGTGTGCGTATGGACTATATCAGGTTTTATTCTTCTGATAAGTGAACAGAGTTTAAAGAAGGTTATCATATCTTTTAATGGAGATATCTCCCTCGACAATTCCGGTATAATGGAAGTATCTATATTCATTTCACGCGCAAGGTGTGTAAGATCTCCCTCTCCGGATGATACCCTGCCTATTGCAAGGTGTGACGAATACCTCTCGCTGTTAAGTCCGGAATTCAGGATAAGGACATGCCTCGAAGGCCCTCCATTGTTCAGTCTCGCTATTATCCTCAAGACCTTTACTCTATTCTTCATAATTTAAAGAATTTCCTTATTCTTTCTGCTACATATTCAACCATCTCTTTTGTAAGCTCAGGGTATATAGGCAAAGCAAGTGTGTTCTCTCCTGCCCATTCTGATACAGGTAGATCCCCTCTCTTATATCCAAGCCCCTCATAACATCTCTGTAGATGTAAGGGCACTGAATAGTATGCCCTTGCCTGTATTTCATTTTTGTTCAGATATTCTAAGAGCGCTTTACGACGGGGCGTTGCAATACAATAGAGATGATATGTATGTGTATTATACTCGGGGACATACGGTGTAACTAAATCCATCCCTGATAAGAGACTACTATATAATGCTGCAGACTCTCTTCGCTTTGCTATCCATGCATCAAGAAACTTAAGTTTTACCAAAAGTACGCCTGCCTGTAGATTGTCGAGTCGGCTATTATGTCCGATCTCATCATGCAGATAATTACCAGCACTGCCGTGGACGCGCATTATCTTAAGGTGCTCTGCTGCATCTTTGTCATCTGTAACGATCATACCAGCATCACCAAAAGCGCCCAGATTCTTTGACGGGAAGAAACTTAATGCGCCTGCATGCGCCATAGACCCTGCGTGTTTACCTCTGTACGTAGCACCTATGGCCTGGGCAGAATCCTCCACTACCTTGAGGCCGTGTCTCTCTGCAATCTTTAAGATGGGATCCATATCTGCGCATTGGCCATAGAGATGCACGGGTATTATTGCCTTTGTCCTGGCAGTAATCTTCTCCTCTATAAGCGTAGGATCAATATTATATGTGGCCTTATCTAGATCTACAAAGACCGGCTTAGCATTAAGGTATGAGATGGCCTCTGCTGTAGCCACAAATGTAAATGGGGTAGTTATAACCTCATCCCCCTCTTTCACGCCGAGCGCCTTTAATGAGAGAAAGAGCGCATCTGTGCCTGAGGCTACACCAATACCGTATTTCGATCTGCAATAACGTGCTATCGACTCTTCTAAAAGTGCTACCTCTTTGCCAAGCACAAAAGACTGTGAATGGATAATACTATTCACTACGCTATCCATCTCATCTTTAATTGTCTTGTATTGTGACTTCAGATCAAGAAGCGGGACCTTCATCGTTTATCCTTTAACATTATACTCCTGTGCTTATTAAGCTTTCTATGTATATAGCCTTTTCTCTCAAGTGCCAGGAGCTTATCGACTGCGCCTTTATAAGAGAAGATACCACACCCTTGTTGTATCTCCCTTATATAAGGAGAGCGATTATTCTCTTCCATATATGATTTAATATACGTGTAGACCTCGTTCTGTTTTTTAGTCAAAATAAAGTTTGGCATCATCTGCCTTTCTTAAAGTAGTCTATGGTACTCTTTAATCCATCCTTCAATTCTACGCGCGCCTTAAATCCAAGCGCCTTTTTTGCCAATGACACATCCGGCCGCCTCTTTTTCGGGTCGTCTACAGGCAGCGGTTTAAAATCTATTTTTGATTTTGATGCGCTCATCTCTATTATGAGTTTTGCAAGGCTCATTATGGCAAGTTCGTCAGGATTGCCCAGGTTTACGGGTCCATGAATATCTGAGGTCATCAATCTATATATACCATCGATGAGATCTGAGATATAACAAAAACTCCTCGTCTGCTTACCCTTACCAAAGACTGTAAGCGGCTTGCTATTCAGGGCCTGTTCAATAAAGGCAGGTATTGCCCTGCCATCATTCTTTCGCATCCTTTCACCATAGGTATTGAATATGCGCGCGATCTTCGTATCTAGTTTATGCGTCTTGTGGTATGCAATAGTGATCGCCTCTGCAAAACGCTTACTCTCATCATACATGCCTCGCGGCCCTACGCAATTTACATTACCGCGGTAATCTTCTCTTTGGGGATTTTCGAGCGGGTCTCCGTAAATCTCGCTCGTAGATGCCAGTAAGAAGACGGCCTTCTTTGCCTTTGCAACACCCAATGCATTATGAGTGCCCAATGAACCTACCTTTAAAGTCTGTATAGGCAGTTTCTGGTAATCTATAGGGCTTGCAGGAGACGCAAAATGAAGAATATAATCGAGCGAACCATCGATATCTATATATTTGGTGACATCCTGCTCAATAAAGGTAAAGTCTTTATTGTCTATCAGGTGTTCTATATTACGCATACTGCCTGTGATGAGATTGTCCATGACTATAACGCGATACCCTTTATTGATAAGATAATCCGAGAGGTGTGATCCCAGAAATCCAGCGCCCCCGGTTATCAGTACAGACTTCTTCATGACATCTTCACCTTGTTCTCTAGGAACCATTCTAGTGTACGCTTAAGCCCTTCTATGAATCCCACCTTAGGCTGTACCTTGAGTTCAGTCTTAAGGCTTGTAATATCCGCCTGGGTCTTCTTTACATCACCAGGCCTTGGCGGACCGAATTTAGGAGTGATATCCTTCTTCATAAGCTTATTGAGATGGTGAACTATATCGAGTATTGAATATGATTCACCGCGGGCAACATTATATGCCTTTCCAGCGCAGTCTATATCAGCAAAGGCAGACTTTACATTGGCCTCTACAACATTGTCAACAAAGGTAAAGTCTCTCGACTGCAAGCCATCGCCATCTATCATAGGGGGCTTATCCTTCAGCATCCTGAAGATAAAGGCTGGTATTACAGTGGAGTACTTACTCTCAGGATTCTGCCTGGGTCCAAAGACATTGAAATAACGAAGTGAAATGGTCTCAAGGCCATAGACTGCATAGAATACCTTGCAATAGTACTCGCCCGTAAGTTTCGATACTGCGTAGGGTGAGATGGGGTTTGGGACGCTATCGATCCGCTGTGGAAACTTATGCGTCTCGCCATAACAGGAACTACTCGAGGCATACACTACCCTGTTTACATGTGCTGCCTTTGCAGCCAGAAGGGTATTTAACGTGCCTGTAATATTGATGTCATTAGTAAGCGTAGGATTATCCACAGATTTTGGGACAGAACGGAATGCTGCCTGGTGGATTACATAATCCATGCCTTTTGTAATCTTCTTCATGAGCTCCAGGTCTCTTATGTCTCCCTCTACCAGCTCTATATCTTTGATCACGCCCCGGAGGTTCTCTCTTCTTCCAGTGAGGAAGTTATCCACTACCTTTACTTTGTGCCCTTCCTTTAATAGTCTATCGACTATATTGGAACCTATAAAACCTGCGCCGCCAGTTACCAAGAATTTATTCATAGTCTTATTACGCTCCTTTTTCTCTTTAAGATTCCTTTTGTTGCATTACGTGCATCGAAGATTATTTTGGAATATTTGGCTATTTTCTTATAATCGTATGCGCTATGATCTGTAATTATTGCTACACAATCTTTGGATCTTAAGGTAGCAGCTGTAGGATCGAGAGACCTCAATCGGTCTTTGCCTATATTGCAGCTCTTTACATGCAGATCAGAATAGGATATCTTAGCGCCCCTATCCTTAAGTAATCTCATGATTTCAAGCGCGGGTGATTCTCTCGTATCACTTACATCTTTCTTGTAAGAGACGCCCAGTATATGTACCTTAGCCCCTTTGATCGTCTTAGTCCTGTCATTAAGCGCCTCTGTTATCCTCGATACCACATATTCCGGCATCCCGGAGTTTATCCTATCTGCCAGGTCTATGAATTTTGCCTCAAATCCATGCAGCCGAGCCTTCCATGCCAGGTATATAGGATCGAGCGGGATACAATGTCCGCCTATGCCCGGTCCCGGATAGAACGGCATAAAACCGAATGGCTTTGATGCTGCCGCCTCTATAGTCTCCCATGTATCGAGACCCAGCTTATTGCACATAAGTGCGATCTCATTTACCAGCGCAATATTGACTGATCTAAATGTATTCTCCAATAACTTGGCCATCTCAGCCGTCTTTGTAGAGGATACGAGATAGACCTTCTTTACTATCCTTTCGTAAAGCGCTCTTGCCAGGAGTCCCGAAGACTTATTGATGCCGCCTACGACTTTTGGTATATCCTTTGTCTTGTAATACTTATTTGCGGGGTCGACCCTCTCCGGTGAAAAGGCCAGGAAAAACTCTCTTCCGCACTTAAAACTCTTTGATCTTAGCATAGGCAAGACTATCTCATTTGTAGTACCAGGATAAGTAGTGCTCTCCAGGATTATGAGCTGGCCCCTCTTCCTGTACCTGGTTATAGATTTTACGGCGCTCAATATATAGGATATGTCCGGCTCTTTTGTCTTGGAAAGCGGGGTGGGTACGCATATAACAATGGCATCGAGCTTTCTTATAATAGCATAATCTGTGGTGGGGCGTAACCTGCCGCTCTTTATAAGGGGAGCGATATCTTTACTCGGTACATCCAGGATATAGGACCTTCCCCTCTTTAGCGTATCGATATGCTTCTTATTTATGTCTATTCCATAACAATGAAAACCCGCCTTTGCAAACTCAACTATAAGAGGCAGGCCTACATAACCCAACCCGATTATCCCGATCTTTGCTCTCTTATCCAATATCTTCTTCTGCAATCTATTAAACATATTATCTACCCCTCAATCTTATATAATCCCCGAGTGCCCTGTTCCAGAACCTCAATCGCCTGCCAGTCAATTTTGCAAAACGGTTATTGTCCAATATGGAGAAGGGAGGCCTCTCTGCCGGCCTATCCAGCTCTTCTGATGTTATAGGTATAAGATCAATGTCATATACACTTGCAAGCTCCAGAGTGCTCTTTGCCAGTTTATACCATGAGCAATTATCGCTATTAGTGATATGATATATGCCGTGCACTCCCTTATCATTATGGCGAATAGCTAAGACCTTTTTAATGGCATCCGCCAGATCTGCAGTATAAGTGGGTGAGCCGAATTGATCGCTCACTATCCTTAACTTCTTCTCGCGCCGTACCTTCTTAAGTATGGTATCGACAAAGTTCTTGCCATTTAGCCCAAAGAGCCAGCTCGTTCTTATGATAATATAGTCTTGCGCCTCACCCATGACCTCAGCTATAAATCTCTCACCATCAAGCTTTGTCCTGCCATATGCATTAATGGGATTTGGCACATCCTTTTCTGTATAGGCATCCCGACTCTTGCCATCAAAGACAAAATCTGTGCTGATATGTATGAGTAGAGAATTAAATTTGCGTGCTACTTCTGCTACGTACCGCGCGCCCAGGGCATTTATTGCTTCTGCCTTGCCTGGATCGAGCTCGCAACCATCTACATCTGTATATGCCGCTGCATTGATGATCACATGCGGCGATATCTTCTTTACCACCTTTACAAGCCTGGAATAGTCTGTTATATCACACCTAAAGAAACTGCCTCGTGGATTAAACTTCTTTATTACTTTGTCATCCAAGCCCACCACGCTGTAAGATGTCTCTTGCTTTAAAGAGTCGCAAAGCGCCGTGCCCAGCATACCGTTTGCGCCGGTTATCAATATATTCACTTCTTTAAGGGCCTCCACCACCAATCATTCGTCCTATACCAGTCCACAGTTGCTTCTATGGCTTTATCAAAGCTATATCTCGGGCGCCAGCCCAATCGGCGGATCTTCGAACAATCAAGGCTATACCGCTTATCATGGCCAAGCCTATCTTTGACAAACTTTATAAGGCCCCTGGGCTTATTCATCCTCTTCAATATCATGTGTGTAAGCTCCAGATTGGTCTTCTCACTTGCACTGCCTATATTGTAGATCTCACCGGTTGTCCCCTTTTGTAGTACAGAGTCTATTGCTTCGCAGTTGTCCATGACATATATCCAGTCCCTCTTATTCATACCATCTGCGTAGAGGGGCAATCTCCTATCTTCAAATGCGTTAGTTATAAATAGTGGTATTATCTTCTCCGGATACTGGAATTCACCGAAGTTATTTGTGCTCCTGGTAATGATCACAGGAGTTGCATATGTAGTATAGTAGGCCATGCATAATAGATCCGCAGATGCCTTGCTCGCTGCATATGGACTGGACGGATTCAATCTATCCTTCTCTTTAAAAGAGCCTCTGTTGATGCTACCGTATACCTCGTCCGTGGAGACCTGTAAAAACCTCGGGACCTTAAATCTATTTACAGCATCCAAAAGAAGCTGCACTCCATCTATGTTAGTCCGCAAAAATTCATCCGCGCTCTTTATGGATCTGTCAACATGCGACTCGGCTGCAAAATTGACCACAGCATCGCACCCCTTGACCGTTCTCTCGACCATCCTCTTGTCGCAGATATCCCCGCGCACAAATCTATAGCGGAGGTCTTTCTCTATGTCCCTCAAGCTATTCTTATTACCGGCATAAGTAAGCTTATCCAGATTGATTATCTCGTAACCACTGTACTTGTTTAAGAAGTATCGTATAAAATTGGATCCGATAAATCCTGCGCCGCCTGTAATTAGTATCTTCTTCATAGTGTATCTACCTCTGTAACTTTTCCCTGACTAAGTTGCTTGCCCGAAAGAGCGACTCAAATGTGCCTGCATCAGTCCACCAGCCGTCTAAGATGTCATAGGTAAGTGCCCCGCGCTTAAGATAATTATTATTTACATCCGTGATCTCTAATTCATTTCTTTCTGAAGGGGTTAATGTCTTAATGATATCAAAAACCTGTGCATCGTACATGTAAATCCCCGTAACAACATAATTGCTCTTCGGCTTTTTAGGTTTTTCTTCTATAGAAACGATCTTATCTTCTTTAAGCTCTACAACGCCAAAACGTTGGGGGTCTTTTACATCTTTAAGTAAAAGTCTGGCGCCTTTCTCTTGTTTTTTAAATCTATTTATGTATTCTCTAATTGGCTTTTCAATAATATTGTCTCCAAGCATCACTACTATCTTTTTGCCTTCTGCAAAATCTTCAGCTAAGCTAAGCGCATCGGCAATGCCTCCTTCGCCTTCTTGATAAGTATAATTGAAATGCTTAAGACCAAAATCTTTACCGTTACCCAAAAGGCGCAGAAATTCCCCAGCAAGATTACCTCCAGTAACGATAAGAATGTCTTTTATGCCAGCATCAACTAGAGTCTGTAACGGATAATATATCATCGGCCTATTATATATATTTAATAGATGCTTATTTATTATTTTTGTCGAGGGAAATAATCTTTTTCCTAATCCTCCAGATAATATAACGCCTTTCATTCCTGTATCCTCCTTATTTTATCTTCCATAGGGGACGTTTCTCCTGTCCATAACTCCTTACAATATAAGAAGTTGTGAGTGGTAGAAATCCACAGGTTGTGTTAACTACAAGTGGAAATCGATCAATCATAACCTCTTTATTCATATAGTGTTTTGGCAAAGTGAAACGTCCCCTTTACTTTATCCCGCATAAGTTATCCCAGTCATAGTATATATTCTCTATACGAAATTCATCCGGGTCCTTTTTATTATACTCATGATCTATACAGTTAATTATCATAGACTCACCCTTAAGACTCTTAAAGGCATGGAGCACTCCATTTGGTATTACTACCAGAGAGTAGTTGCCCTCTCCTATATCGAGTTCATCCATCTGCCCTTTACTCGGGCTCCCTTCGCGCGTATCCACCAAGACAAGCTTGATCTTGCCGGCTATACATGTAAAGAAGTCTGTCTGGGATTTATGCATATGGAAATTGTCTTTATCCTTTACTATGCCTTCATGCGCTGTAGTCATATAGATCTGCTGCGGCTGTGATGACATCTCTGATACACGGAATATCTCCATTAACCTGCCGCGCTCATCAGGAATAACTTTAAGTCTCTTTACTTTTACGCCTTCTATCATAGCTTCCTACCTATTCCTATATACTTAAATCCCATACGCTTCATCTTCTTTGGATCATATATATTCCTCCCATCTATGATGATGGGATTCTTTAAGAGCTTCTTGATCTTCTTAAAATCGAGCTCTTTAAACTCATTCCACTCGGTAACGATTACAAGGGCATCGCTCCTCTTTGCAGCATCATAAGGGTCCTTACAGAATCGCACATTGCGAAGCACCTTCTTTGAATTATTCATCGCCTGGGGATCAAATACCTTTATCTTTACGCCCTCTACCATCAAGGCCTTTATTATATCAAGAGATGGGGCATATCTTATATCATCCGTATTTGGTTTAAAAGCCAGTCCCAATATACCTATAGTCTTATTCTCCAGATTCCAGACATTATCCTTTATCTTCCTTATCAAGAGCGCCTTCTGATCGCAATTTATCCTCTCTGCCTCGCGCAATAGGTCAAAATTATAGCCGAGTTTTTCAGAAATACGCATAAACGCGAGTAAATCTTTCGGAAAACAGAATCCCCCAAATCCAATACCTGCATCAAGAAAATACGGCCCTATGCGCCTATCCATGCCCATACCCTTTGAGACTTCCTGTATATCTGCCCCTGCCCTTTCACATATATTGGCCACTGCATTTATAAAGGATATCTTTGTGGCAAGGAAGGAATTTGAGGCATGCTTTATTATCTCTGCGCTCTTTATATTGGTCACCAGTATAGGTACTTTAAGAGGTTTGTAGAGTTCGAAGAGCAGCTTCTTTGCCCTATTTGCCTCTACACCTATCACTATACGATCAGGCTTCATAAAATCTGGTATTGCAGATCCCTCTCTTAAGAATTCCGGATTGCTGGCAACATCAAATGGTATCTTCTTTTTGTTGTTGAGCTTTATTGTGCGCTCGACCCATGCACCAGTCTCTATCGGAACGGTCGACTTCTCCACAATGAGCTTGTATGAAGTCATATTCTTTGCGATCTGGCGTGAGACATCCTCTACAAATGCAAGGTCTGCCTCTCCATTGGCCTTGGGAGGTGTACCGACCGCTATAAATATAATCTTGGAGTCCTTTACGCCATCTTTGATACTGGTTGTGAACTTAAGCCTCTTCTTCTTTTGATTGCGTATAACGAGCTCCTGGAGGCCCGGTTCATAGATAGGTATGCGCCCCTTCTTCAGGCTATCTATCTTGGCACGGTCCTTATCTACGCATATTACCTTATTACCGAGATCAGCAAGGCAGGCACCTGTAACGAGGCCTACATAACCGCTCCCTACAATGGATATATTCACCTTTAATCCTCCTTAAATATTACCATATTTAGGTTCAGGTGGAGCATTTATAGTATCATAATTATGATATAAAGGCAAGTCTATTCTGTGGTGGGATTAATTAGCAGCGCTTGCTACACTGGCCCTGGGAGCGGAATACCTGGTACTGAACATTCTGAATGGCAGGTCTGGAAATGCCTTAAGCCGCATTACTAGCCATATCCTGTGCTCAATATCTACCTCAAGCCCCTCTGTCCTCTTTAGCTGATAATTAAGCTCTGCAAGCCAGCAATGGAGGTCCCTCTCAACACTATAGTTCTGCTCTGCAAGGTAGATATCGCTCTCTCCAGTATCTTTCTTGTATCTGTGATAGGCGCCAAGTTTCCATTTGGGGCCCAATTTATAGGAGGCATCAGTCGTTATCTGGCTACTCGTACCGCTTACGTCATCATCTTCAAACCTAAAACCGAGGCCAAGCCTCCATAGATCACCCTTGTGGGCTACTATATCTGTATTAAAGAACTCGGGGCTTCTCCTCTTTAAGTTGTATTGGCTATCTATATCTATCAATAACCAGTCATAAGGCGTCAGTTCAAGATCCATCCTAACGTCATCTATGCTCTTGGCCCTCTTGGGCTCTATCAATACCTCTGTTGAGGTGGTCAATCTCGCCAGAGTAGTTATAGCATTCTGGCTGCCGCGCTTTGTCTGAAGCCTGTTTACTACAGAGAGCAAAACTCCGTGCTGTGATTCTATAGCGTCTATGTCATCAAATTGCTTTAAGTAACCGGCCTTGATAGTAGGCGTTGGTGTGACCCTGTAATCCAGGGAAGGGGTTACTATGTGTCTGAGGCCATTTATATCGAGCCCCAGCATATTCGATTCATAATCGAATACCTTAAAGAATTTAGTGGAAAACTTTGATCCCAGGGTCAATACTGTCCTGAGCCTATTTGTATCGCCATTATCGTCTTCGGAATACCATGTCTCTCTGGCTCTCAGGTAAGGATTGAACGTTAAAAAGCGGAATAGTTTTGCAAGATAGGATATCTCCTGATCCGTATGAACTCTATTGGCCCTGAGTTTCGGTTCAAGTTCCGTATCGCTGAATTTCTTCTGGAGCATTGCAAGGGATGTTGTAGATTTGTAATAAAAGTTTGTATTACGCAGTCTCTGGCTCCTTATATCCATCTTAACTTCTGGCAGTTTTTCAACTACTGTGAAGAAATCATCAATGCGGACTCTCGTATATAGACTCAGCGTATAGTCAGGCCTCGTCCTCACTACGGATAGATATGTCTCCGGCTCAGACTCTATCTCATATTCTTCATTAAAGTAATAATCCTTTATAAATAGCCTATCGCTTATTCTGTTGAATTCACCCACTGCCAGCGTATCTTTGTCAATCTGCCACTTGTGCCTTAATTGCGCCCTCCAGCGGTCATCGCTGATACTATGCCCTGCTTCCTGCTCCTCAATAGTAGTCTCGTGGTCTTCATGCGTATAGTACAAACGCGCCAGGCCTTTTCCAAAATATCCGAATTTATACTTATAGTCTACACCTTGAGCAAATCCCTTCTTCTCTCTCCAGTCAAGATGCACATATCCGCGCGACCATTCATGAAAATAGTATCTCCATGCAGTCAAGAGATACGCGCCCCATCGTGAATTCCTCCCGGGCACTATCGTCACCCTTGGTCTCTTATCCTTTAATGGGTGCAGGTAGTACGGCAGATAGAAGATCGGCATATCCCCCAGAAAGAAGATGACATGTCGAGCCTCTACCCTTTCGTCAACGAACATCTTTATCTGGCGTGCCTGTATTCGATAGTGAGGATTGGGCAATTCGCAGGTCGTAATATATCCGCGATCCATTAAGTATTCCTTGTCATCGATCTTGCTCGATGCATCGCTCTTGCCATACCAGGGTTCACGCCTGATCTCAGCCTTTAATATAGTACCCTTCTCTTCTGTAAAGCTATAATGTACCTTTTCGCCTCTCAGTATTCCACCACGCTGAGTAAGTTCTACATTACCTTCTGCAATGGCCTCCTTCGTCTCCATATCTACTACGATCTTATCGCAGGTAAGCCTTACCTCCTTATATGTAATGACAACATTCTTTACGCCCACCACCTTCTTCTCTTCGTAAAGATACTCTACCTTATCACCATTTACAACGATAGGCTCTTTCGTATCCTGGGCATATGCAGGGGGTATAATAGTGAATAGCGGGATCGTAAATAATATAAGGAGGACGGAAAATATTAATCTATAATTTCGTATCACTTATCTCTCTCTAGTTTTACCAGTAATGCAGCGCCAATAAGTCCGGCATCATTGCCCAGTCTTGCCTTTACTATCTCTACCTGTCGGCGGCGCCCCTTCATGGAGTATCTCTTTATTGTATCTTTCAGAGGTGAAAAGATAAAATGGCCTGCATTGGATACACCGCCGCCTATAACGATCTTATCCGGATCTAAGAGATTTATAACACCCGTAAGCATGACACCCAGGCGCAATGAAACATTCTTCCATAACTTTATTGCAGAGCGATCCCCTCTCTTTGCCTTTTTGAAGATCTCTTCCGGAGTAATATTGGAATAGCTGCTCGTGATATATCTATTACCGACATAGCGCTCTATGCAGGCATACCCGCCACAATTGCATCTTGGGCCTTTCTCATTTATAGGTATATGCCCAATCTCACCGGCTGATGAACTCGAGCCCCTGTGCAATCTTCCATTGATTACTATGCCGCCTCCTACTCCAGTTCCCAGTGTAATGCATACAAGATTGCGGCTGCCCCTGCCTGCGCCCTTGTGAAATTCTGCCAGTGTCATCAGGTTAGCATCATTATCTATATATACGGGGACCTTAAGCCTGCTTTTAAGTATCCTTGCTAAATTTATGCCTCTCCAGCCGGGTATATTCGTAAGATTATGTACGATGCCTGTGCCTTCTTCCACAAGGCCTGCTATACCCACACCTACTCCAAAGAGGGCCTTTGATGAGATCTTATGGATATGGAGCAATGCCATGGCTGCATTTACAACACAGGATATCTGTACCTTTGGGGTCTCTTTAATTTCGGTAGGAAAGGATATCTTGTCTATTATCTTAAATCTCTTATCGACAAGTGCTATCCTCGTATTAGTCCCGCCAATATCTACTGCAATATAGTATCTTTTCATATGTATATTATGATTTTATTACATGTATTATATAGAAGCACAGCACACTTGTCAACAGCTTCATCCCAAATACGGGGAATCGATCCTATCAGCTACCATAGACACAGACGCGGTTGCGGCCTGCGTGCTTGGCCTCATAGAGCGCCTTATCTGCATTTTCAACGAGACCTATCCCGCTAGTGGCATTCTCTGGATATGTAGCAAGGCCTATGCTCACTGTGACACTTACAGTCTCATCGTATGCCATAAATTCATGCGCATGGGCTATCTCCCTGATCCTCTGTGCCACAACGAGCGCTTCACTCTTTTTTGTCTCCGGTAGTATTATGCAAAATTCCTCC
>CAYLIX010000001.1:1412-23541 GCA_964383775.1 uncultured Planctomycetia bacterium | reverse complement strand
TTCTCATAATAATAAGTGCAAACATCTGTAGATATAGTAAAGCCTGCTGGCACCGGTATCCCGAGATTAGTCATCTCTGCAAGGTTTGCGCCCTTCCCGCCTAAAAGGTTCTTCATTGCAGACTTTCCATCGGCCTTTCCATCACCAAAAAAGTATACGTTCTTACCTGACATCTTACTCCTCCATTCTCTTCTTTAGGGTTTTTCTTAAAAGATCGATGGATATTCTATCCTGATCCATGGTATCCCTATCTCTTACGGTTACCTTTTTATCTTCCAGAGATTGAACATCCACGGTAACACAGTATGGTGTCCCTATCTCGTCCTGCCTTCTGTATAATCTGCCTATAGAAGCGGTATCATCATATATAACCTTGTAATTATCCTGCCTTAGGTCATCGCAGATCTTCATCGCCATCTCTACGATCTCTGGCCTATTCTTTAAGAGCGGGAATACTGCTGTCTTGACCGGCGCAAGGTCCTTATGAAGCTTGAGCACTGTTCGCTTCTCTTTCCTGACCTTCTCCTCATGGTAAGAATCCACAAGGAATGCCAGTATTGCCCTATCTATGCCGCCGGAAGGCTCTATCACATAGGGAGTAATATTCTTCTTCGTCTCCTCATCAAAATAGACGAGTTGGTTCCCACTGGCACTGGCGTGCTGGCGAAGATCAAAGTCCTGTCTATTGGCTATTCCCTCCAGCTCTGAATATCCAAATGGAAACTTATACTCTATGTCACTGCATGCCTTGGCATAATGCGCTAGCTCATCCTTTTTGTGCTCTCTGAGTCTTAAATTCTCCTTCTTTATGCCGAGCCTCTTGTACCAATCGAGGCGCTCTGAGACCCAATAATCATACCACTTCTTGTCCTCTTCGGGCTTTACAAAATACTCTATCTCCATCTGCTCAAATTCACGGCAGCGGAATGTAAAATTTCCTGTAGTTATCTCGTTACGGAATGCCTTTCCTATCTGGGCTATACCAAAGGGGAGCTTCTTTCTTGAGGAATTCAATACATTGGAAAAATTCACAAAGATGCCTTGCGCAGTCTCAGGCCTCATATATATAGTAGAGCCTGCCTCTTCTACTGAGCCCATAGAGGTCTTAAACATAAGATTGAATTTACGCGGGGGCGTGAGGCCTCCACCACACTCAGGACATTGATCCTTCTCTAGCTTATCCATGCGAAAGCGCTTCTTGCACTCCCTACAGTCAGCCAAAAGATCACTGAAAGATCCCACATGGCCTGATGCCTCCCAGGTCTTTGGATGCATTAATATGGATGCGTCCAGCCCTTCAATGTCATTCCTCTTATAGACATAGCTCATCCACCATGCCTTCTTTAGATTGTTCTTGAGCTCAATACCTACGGGACCGTAATCCCAGACACTTCCCACGCCTCCATAGATCTCGCTCGATTGAAATATTATACCGCGCCTCTTACAGAGTGATACCAGCTTCTTCATATCAATCATAACTTCACCTTCTTTAAGAACTTTATCGTATTTAGCCCGCGCTGAACATGGTAATCGACAAATCTGCGCAAAAAGAGTTCCAGCTCCTTACCCACATCCTGCGACACCTTAAAACGCGTTACAAATTCATACGGGCTTCTTCTTACCCGCTCTATAAAATTTATCGTGCCCTTAGAGATCTTGACTGCCTGCCTATCTTTACCAAAACATTTATCACAGAGAACACCGCCAATGTGCAGGCTAAATTTCAAATTATCTGTAAGAGAACCATTACAATTTACGCAATTTCTAAAGTCCGACAAAAAACCGGATAGATCCATAAGTTTTATCTCAAAGATCCGTGCTATACGTTTTGAGCTTACAGGGTTTGCAAGAAGGCGCAGGGAATTCAGGAGTAGATCGTATAATTCCTTATTGGTATCCCCTTCTATTGTAACCGCATCTACAAGCTCCAGAAAATAGTCGGCATAAATGGTCTTTTCAAGATCACTGCGCAGGGGCGCAAAAAAGTCCTTGAGATCGCATTGTGAAAGAGAGTTTAAATTGCCGCGACGCCTTTCGTAAAAGACGATATTGTTCAGGCTAAATAGCTCAGGATTATTTCCGATAGCAGCCTTTGGACCGCGCGCGCCTTTCATAACGCCGGATATCTTCCCAAAATCCTGTGTAAAGAGCGTCAGGATCAGGCTCGTCTCTCTTAGGTTCTGCTTCCTAAGCACTATTGCATCACTGGTCTGTATAGCCATATTAAGTAAAAACCCTCTCTAAACTGCTCCCCCTGATATTATGAGCTTAAATCCATCTTCAATGCTCATATCCAAAAAGATGACTTCATTCTTTGGCAGGGTTATAAATATTCCGCTTGTAGGATTAGGTGTAGTCGGTAGGAATAGACTCACCAGCTCTCTCTTTGTCTTAGCACACAACTCTCTCTTTCCCTCTGCAGTAAAGAATGCTATTGAATATATACCCTTCCTGGGATATTCTATTAAGACGACCTTCTTGAAGATCGATTTGCCTTCGCCGAGGAATGCCCTTGAAAGCTGTTTTGTGCCCGTATAGATCTTATTGACCATGGGCACCCTAAGGAAGATCCTCTCCCAAAAAGAGAAGAATTTACGCAGTATGATTATCCTGGCAGCCACCCCTATCAGCATTATAACTATTAGTATAGCTGCAAAGACAAGCGACTTTGCAAGGACCTCAGCCTGCGTGCCGGCTGTGTAGGGCCTAAAGGCCCTCACTATCGGCTCCAGAAGGTTTCTATTTAACCCGCGCAATACAAGATTGGCAAGTAAGATCGTAATCGTTATCGGTAATACAATTACAATACCCGTAATAAAATCGTTTCTTATTCTCGCTATCAACTTCATCTTATCAGACCTCCATGCTAAATCCCGTTAGGATCATAACGAGATTATCTTAATAATTGGAATACAAAGAGTGTGGTAATGCTGCCAAGCAGCCCGCCTGCCGTTACCTCCCAGACACTATGGATACCGCGCATGAGCCTATTTCTCGCAATAAGAGATGCCATGATAAATGCCAATATTATTATGATACCATTATTCGTCAGGAGGGATATTATCATCCAGGCAGAGAAGGCCATGGCGCTGTGGCCGCTCGGCATCCCACCCCTTAGGGGCGTACCCTTATGAAAGATGGCCTTTAGCATCACTACCATTGTAAGCACCAGGATAAGAGAGATAAAGGTGATATGCCGGGGAGATTGCCTTATCTTTAAGAGGCCCATCCCGAGTGAGAATGATAGGTGTTTTGAGAATAATAGATAAGCCACTATTATTGCATTCACTGATGCTACAAATACTGCGCCCGCCGTTATATCCTTTACTATGCGCGCTAAGGGGTGGAATGTATGGCTTATAAGATCTACCATATGCTCTACAGCCGTATTTATCATCTCACTTAGCAGGACAAATGTTATGGCTGTGCAGAGCATAAGCACCTCCATGCCCTCGAAATTGAAATATATCCCCAGTAAGAGTATAAAGACTGCGCTCAAAAAATGTATGCGCATATTCCTCTGGGTCTTGAGCACATATATAAAACCCTCTATAGCGCAGTTAAAGCTCTGTACTAGATTATGCTCTTTCATATCTTTCTTAAGAGACCCTCCTGGGTCCTGGTCATACATTCAAAATTCTTCTTCGTATCGTCTCTGTAACCCAAAAGGTGCAATATACCGTGAACGAGATAGAGCTCCAGCTCTTTCGTCTTCGTAGAATTGAATATATTTGCCTGCCTCTTGGCAGTATCGACAGATATTATGATATCACCTAAAAAAGAGCCGATACCTTTAATGGATCTGCCTTCCAGTGCACTAAATGCCAGAACATCGGTAGCCTTATTTATCTTTTTGTACTTTAGATTAAGCCTCTTTATATAAGCATCGCTTACATAGGTTACGCACAAAGAGGCGCCTTTGGCGCCTTCAGTCCTAAGCAGGGTCGTTACTATCCTTCGTATCCTGCGCCGCGGCGTTACCCGATACCTTGTCAGATTTCTTATGGTTATGTCTGCCGTTTTTGGGCCTGTGTCTCTCATCAGTCCTTGGGTACTCTACCCTCGTATGAAACATTGCATTGAGTATTCTCATAAATGCCTCTGAAATCTTATGCAGGTCCTTAAGGGTCAGGTTGCACTCATCCAGCTGGCCATCGATAAACTTATTGTTTACTATTCGTTGCACAAGCCCCTTTACGCGTGACGGCGTTGGGCTGGCCAATGTGCGACTCGACGCCTCTACTGAGTCTGCGAGAAGCACTATAGCCGTTTCCTTAGACTGCGGCCTGGGACCGGGGTATCTGAAATCTTCTTCGCTTATAGACTTCTCATCCTGCACTTTTTCCAGCGCGCGCTGAAAAAAGTAATAGATCAGGCCATTTCCATGATGCTGGATAATAAAGTCAATAAGCGCTTGATTAAGTTTATGTTTGTGGGCAAGATCAACGCCATCCTTTACATGATTGATAATGACTAAGGCGCTCATAGATGGTGTAAGATTCTCATGGCGTGAATTCTTCGGCTCCCCTTCGTTTTCACTAAAATACTCTGCCTTCTCTATCTTTCCTATATCATGATAGTATGCGCCAACTCTTGCCAAAAGATTATTTGCCCCGATCGCTTCGCAGGCCGCTTCTGCTAAGTTGCCTACTATTAAGCTATGATGATAAGTGCCGGGTGCTTTGGTAACCATCTCTTTTAGCAGAGGGTGATTTAAATCTGATAACTCAAGCAGGGTAATATCTGTAGGTATCTTAAAGAGGTATTCGAAGACCGGGAGCAATCCTATCACCAGCAAAAATGATATGAGGCCATTGAGCATTCCCAATCCGCCCTCTCCGAGGAAGAGACGCGGGCTTATATTGTTTAACAGGTTAAACGCAGTTATGGTAAAGAGGTTTACCAATCCCACAATAAGACCTGCCAAGAGCAGTTTTGAGCGCCTCCTTACTCCTCTAACAGCATAAATACCAGCGAGGCCGCCCGTAAACATCACTATGGTAAGGCCGAAATTGTTCCCTGCAATAACACCCACAAATATAGACATCACAATGGTAAAGATAAACGCTGAATGCGCAGCCAGGAGTATGGCTATCAGCATAGATGCTGCGGCTATCGGGATAAGATGGCTACTCAAAGGGGAGACAACCACCACCTCTGAGGTTATAGCAATGAAGAGCGCAAGTATCGCCAGAAGCAACAAATTCTTATTATCGCGGAATATGCTAGATTCATAATATTTAAGGTGAATAGCAATTATCGCCAGGAATATTAATAGTAGTATTGCCATACCCACCAGATAGAAAGGGCGGCCGCTTAAGTCGCGCATCTTCTCAAGCTGCATCAAGACCTTGAGGTGCCTGTTAGTGACCTTCTCTCCTTTTCCTATAAGTATCTCGTTCTTCTTGACCTTTATCTCTTTATAGGCCTTGGGCATATTATCTATCGCCTCAGCCTTCTCTTTTTCGGTCTCCTCCGCACTAAATTGAAGATTGGAGGATATAAATATATCTATAATTTCAAGCGCTGCAGCGCGCAATGCCTTATCCCTTGCCAAGGACCTTGAAAGGCCCTTCTCTATTACCGGCCTATATTCATCCACTGTGGGAATAGCGCTGACTACCTGGTTCTTCTCTTGGCCACTTGATAGATCGAGTATCATTATCTTCTTTGTGCCATTCTTCTTAAGAGACTCTTTATCACTAGAGCTGAGTATGCCTGCACTCAATGCATCGCTTACTATATTGGTTATGATAATTTTGAGCTGATCTGTATTATCAGCTTTTATTAGAGCAAGCCTGCTGCTCCTGGAGAGATCAAGGTCTGATATGGCCTCCAGCTTCTCCAGCTTTTTGTCAACACCTATGAGCTCCTTGGTCTTCTTACTCTCTCTGATCTGGACAAAGAGAGTAGCAATACTCTTTGTTGCAGATTCTTCTATAGCAGTGTTGAGCTTATAAACAGGAGAGATCTTACTCAAGACATCTTTTTGGGCAGCCTCTATCTCTTCGGTATCTATGTCGCCCCTGTAGCTGAAGTCATACGGCGCGTAAAGATCCTTTAAAGATATATCCCCTTCATAGAGCCTATGTGTGGATCTGCCTGTACTCAGGTACACTATCGTAAAGAGGAGCATAAAGATAGTAAGGCCCAAGAGCAGTTTAAAGAATATGTTCAATGATTTTTTGGTAGGTCTTTTAAGTCTCAGTCTCTTCATTTATTGTCTATTTCTTTAATTTTAGGTTTAGGTCTTTAAGCTGTTCGTCTTTTATCGATGTTGGCGCGCCTGTAAGCGGGCACATGCCTTTTTGAGTCTTCGGGAAAGGTATCACCTCTCTTATGGAACGGTCTTTGGTAAAGAGGGTCATCATCCTGTCGAGCCCAAAGGCTATACCGCCATGCGGCGGGACTCCGTACTTGAATGCACGAAGTAAGAAACCAAATCTCTTCTCTGCTACTTGCTTCTCTATCCCTATAATACCGAAGAGTTTTTCCTGCACCTTTCCATCATGTATCCTTATGCTGCCGCTTGCGATCTCTGTGCCGTTTATTACAAGGTCGTATGCCCTCGCCTTTACAGATGCAGGATCCTTATCCATCTTATCCAGGTCCTCATCTTTAGGAGAGGTAAAGGGATGATGCTCTGCATCCCACTTCTTCTCTTCGGCATTATACTTAAAGAGCGGGAAATCACATACCCACAGCATAGAGACTTTATTATCATCTATCAATTTCATATCGCGACCTAATTTAAGCCTCAAATTGCCCAGGGATTCCAGTGCCACGGCCACAGTATCTGCTACAAGAAATATCATATCACCGGAATTTGCATTCAGCTTCGTCTTTATTGTATCGAGTTCGCTGTCCGTAAAGAACTTTGCGATCTGTGATGAAAGCTTCTCCTTATCTACTTTAAAGTATGCTAGCCCCTTGGCACCATACTCATTTACGAATTTGGTCAATTCATTGATCTTTGACAAAGATATCCCGGATGTCCCTGGCACAGAGATCGCCTTTATGCACTTACCGGCTGATATTACAGACTTAAATATCTTAAAATTTGTATCCTTTAAATCCTCAGTAAGATCCTTTATCTCACAGCCAAATCTCGTATCAGGTTTATCCGTACCAAACCTATCCAATGCATCTTTGTATGCTATGCGCTCAAGAGGTGTCTTTATATTAATATTCATTGATTCCTTATATAGCGCCTTTATCAGCCCTTCACAGAGAGAATATATATCCTCTTCCTGCACAAAGGATGCCTCTATATCAAGCTGGGTAAACTCGGGCTGCCTGTCAGACCTCAAATCTTCATCCCTGAAGCACTTTGCTATCTGGAAGTATTTATCTACGCCGGCTACCATAAGTATCTGTTTGAATAATTGCGGAGATTGAGGAAGGGCAAAGAATTCCCCTGCGCTTAGGCGTGAAGGTACGAGAAAGTCCCGTGCACCTTCCGGAGTAGATTTTGTAAGGATAGGGGTCTCTATCTCAAGATAGCCCTCTCTATCCATGTAGTCCCTTATGGTCTTATATATCCTGTGGCGCAGCTCCATCTTCTTTAACATAGGAGGCCTTCTCATATCCAGGTATCTATGTAAAAGCCTTATATCCTCTGCAGCCTTTACCGTCTCTTCTATCTCGAATGGAGGTGTAGCAGCATGTGATAAGACCTTAAGCAGAGATGAATGGACCTCTATCTTACCAGTACTTATCTTGAGATTAATAGTATCCTTGGGGCGTAATTCAACGACCCCTTTGATCATCACTACATATTCACTCTTTATGGAGTGTGCCTCTGTATGGAGCTGCCTATCCTTGGAAGGATTAAAGACGACTTGTGTTATGCCATAACGATCTCTTAGATCTATGAAGATCAGTTCACCGTGATCACGCCTTGCATGAACCCAGCCGCAGAGTGTAACCTCTTTGCCTACATTCTTATCATTTAACTGTCCGCAGGTATGCGTCCGCAACATCTCTTTGCCTCTTCTAAAAATTTCTCTGCCATTATCTCTCTCTGCTGCCCATTACCCATATCGCGCAGCACTATTACCTTCTTTGCCAATTCATCATCGCCTATTATGGCTACGAATTTTGCGCCCTTCTTATTGGCCTGCCTCATCTGCGCCTTAAGGGACTTTGAATTATAGTCTATATCACATGATATGTCATTTACTCTCAGTTCATTGCATATCTTAAACCCTGCCTTATAAGCGCTCTGGCCCAGGACTACCATGTATATGCACAGGGGTACTATCTTGGCCTTAGATGCACCAAGTGCCATAATAAGGCGATCCTCTCCCAATGCAAATCCACATGCGCCTCTCTTAGGCCCGCCTGAATCGCTTACCAGGTCATCATAACGTCCGCCAGCGCCTATTGCATCCTGTGCGCCAAGATCGGGATGTGTTACTTCAAATGCAGTCCTCGTATAATAATCGAGGCCTCTCACTATGTAAGGATCAACCTCATATGGTACGCCCAGATTATCGAGTGTGCTGGTAACCATATCAAAATGTGTTGTACAATCTTCGCATACGTTATCCTTTATCTTCGGCGCACTTCTTAATACAGCTTTACATGTATCGATCTTGCAGTCCAATATGCGCAGGATATTCTTCTTAAACCTTACCTTACAATCTTTGCATAAGAGATTGGTCTTATTCTTTAAAAATCTCTCGAGCGCCTTCTTTATATTCTTCTTGTCCTTTGAGCACCCGAGGGTATTTATCTTAATCTTGTAATCAGTAAGGCCTATTCTGTCTAGATATACTTTTATAAGGCTGATCATTTCAGCATCTATATATGGGCTTCCAGATCCTATGGCTTCTGCGCCTATCTGAGAAAACTGCCTCTGCCTGCCAGCTTGCGGCCGCTCACTCCTGAACATAGGCCCTATATAATATAATTTTGTTAATAGGTTAGCCTGATCAAGGCTATTCTCCAGGTAGGCCCTTACAATGGGTGCTGTACCTTCAGGCCGTAGTGAGACACGCCTGCCACCCTTATCCTTGAAGGCATACATCTCTTTCTGGACTATATCGGTCGACTCTCCTATGGACTTTGTAAAGAGTGCCCCCTCTTCTAATATAGGGGTACGGATCTGCCCATAGCCAAACGTGCTAAAGGTCTCTTCTGCAATATTCTCGATATATTGCCATAATGCAGCTTCATCTGGTAATATATCCCGCATCCCTCTTAATGACTTAATCATAACCCCCCGCTATATGTATATTATGTATATGTGGATATATTCTATCATATAATTATATGTAGTCAATAGATAAAAGAAAGGGACAGGCTACTTGTATCTTATCAAGTAATACCTGTCCCTTTAATAATTAAAACGTGGCTTAGCCTTACTTAACCCTATCCTTCATAACGAGTCCAGCCTTAAATGATACGACCTTCTTATCGGGTATGGGTACTTGGTCACCTGTTCGCGGGTTTCTGCCCATCCTGCCCTTTCGTGTCCTTACCTTGAATACCCCGAAGTTTCTCAACTCTATGGTCTGCCCCTCATTGAGGGCATCTATTATCTTGTCAAAAGTCTTTTGTACTATTCTCTTTACGTGGATCTGCTTCATGCCCGTCTCTTCAGCGATCTTCATTACGATCTCTTTCTTAGTTACGGTCATCAGATACCTCCTAGGTATGTAAAGGAATATACCACAAGAACTTACAAAAGTCAAGTCGAACGCAGAGATACAGCCCCTTCTCCGAGGAGCTCTTCGAGCTCCTTTACGAGGCCGTCACTTGGCTGGACACGCAGATCATCACTAGCCTGTATGTCGACTACTTTTTGATCCGGGGTCTTTATGGTAAGGTATACGGGGATAGCCCCTCTGTAATGGGAGATTATCCCCCTTATGGAGTCCAGGGTATTCTTTTCTAATCCCGCGCTCATTACATTTATAGCAAGGGACTTTGTATATCTCTTCTTTACCTCTTCTAAGGGGATGATGTCATCTGCAATAAGTTTTGGCATCTGCTCTCTGAGGCTTATCCTCCCCTTTACAAATATAATTGCATCGTCTCTTACGAGACCTCCTATCTTCTGGTACGCACTTGGAAATACCAGGACCTCTACTATACCTTTTAGGTCCTCCAGCTTTATAATGGCCATCTTCTCTCCGGTGCGTTTTGTCATGGTAAACTTGGCCTTGTTTATTATGCCTCCTAAAAATATCTCATCGCCATCATGGAAGTTCATAAGATCTATCGTGGCACACGTGGCAAAGTTATTGAGAAGTTTCTCATACCTAGCAAGCGGGTGTTTCGTTATATAAAAACCGAGCATCTGTTTTTCATAAGAGAGGAGCTGGTTCTCCGGCCACTCAGGTATGTTCGGTATCTCCTGAAAGGTATCCTTAAATGCCTTCTGGTCCTCAAAGGTATCGAAGAATGATAATTGCCCCCTTAATCTATCCTTCTGTATGCCGCCTGCTACTTCCATGGCCTGATCCAGTGTGGCCACGAGTTGTGAACGGTGAAGCCCCATGCTATCAAATGCCCCGCATTTTATAAGGCTCTCTATGACCTTACGATTTACAAGCCTTGAGTCTATGTGTTCGCAAAAATCATATAGTGAATTAAAAGCTCCATGCACTTTACGTGACTCTACTACAGAGTCTATTGCGCCCTGGCCCACGTTCTTTACGGCTGCCATGCCAAACCTTATGCCTTCCGGCACGATAGTAAATTTTGAAAAGGATTGATTCACGTCAGGCGGCAAGATCTTGATGCCCATCCTGCTCGCTTCGTCGATATACATTACGAGCTTATCTGTGTTATCTTTTTCACTCGTTAGAAGCGCGGTCATAAACTCTACCGGATAATTGGCCTTCAAGTACGCAGTACGGTATGATATCATTGCATACGCAGTTGAATGTGATTTATTAAAGCCGTAACCTGCAAAGTACTCTATCTGGCTGAATATCTTGTCAGCAATCCTGGCTTCTATACCATTCTTAACGCATCCATCTATAAAATCTTTTCTCACCCCTGCCATGACCTCTGGTGTCTTTTTACTAATGGCGCGCCTTAAGCTATCTGCCTTTGCCAGGCTGAATCCAGCAACATCTGAAACTAAGCGCATTACCTGTTCCTGGTATACTATGATGCCATAGGTATCCTTGAGTATTGGTTCAAGGCTTGAATGGTCATATCTTATATCGAGCTTTTGGTTCTTCCTGGCAATAAAGTCATCTACCATGCCGCTGCCTATTGGACCGGGGCGAAAGAGCGCAAGTATGGCGATGAGGTCTTCAAACTTCTCTGCTTTCAGCTTTCTCAATATATCTCTCATGCCCGTGCTCTCTATCTGAAATAGGCCTATGCTCTCAGCCCTCTTTAAGAGATCGAACGTCTTCGGATCATCCAGTAATATCTTATCCAGCTCAATATCTACATTCTTTGTACGCTTTATTATCTTAAGTGTCTCGTTGATAACGGTAAGCGTACGGAGCCCCAAAAAGTCCATCTTGAGCATCCCTATCTTCTCAAGTGAATTCATGGGATATCCTGTGGTGATCTGATCACCCGTCTTAAAGAGCGGGATATGGTCTATGAGCTTATCTTCGCTTATTACTACACCGGCAGCATGCGTTGACGCATGCCTTGTAAGCCCCTCCAACTCCAAAGATGTGTCGAGTAATTGCGTAACCTGCGGATTATTCTTGTACATCTGGCTAAGTTCCGGCTCGAGCTCTAATGCGCGTTTTATGGTAATATTAAGATCATTGGGCACGAGCTTTGCAATCCTATCGACATCTGCATAAGGCATACCCATTACCCTGCCCACATCCCGTATCACACCTTTTGCCATCATCGTTCCAAAGGTTATGATCTGCGCCACATTCTCTTTGGAGTACTTGGATGTAACGTAGTCTATTACCTCCTGGCGCCGTTCATAACAGAAGTCTATATCAATATCAGGCAGGCTTACCCTTTCCGGATTTAAAAAACGCTCGAAGAGCAGATCATACTTTAACGGATCTATGTCGGTAATACCCAGGGCATAACTTATAACGCTCCCTGCAGCACTTCCTCTGCCCGGACCCACAGGAATACCAATACTCTTTGCATGCGTAACAAAATCCCAGGCAATAAGAAAATAGCTCGTATACCCGCTCTTTGTAATAATATCCAGTTCATGCTCCTGGCGCTTTGCAATATCCTCTGTGATAGAGCCGTATCTCTTCTTTAATCCCTGATCGCACAACTCCCTTAAAAATGAGTCTCTCGTCTTTCCTTCAGGTGGTTTATAACGCGGCAAGTAAGTCTTTGAGAAGTCGAGTTCAAGGTTACATTTCTCAGTTATCTCAATTGTATTTCTTAAAGCCCCGGGCACATCGCCAAATGCCTTTGCCATCTCCTGGGGAGACTTCAGATAAAACTCATCCGTCTGGAATCTCATCCTGTTGGGATCATCCAATGTGGTCTGGGTCTGTATGCATAAAAGCGCTTCATGCGCCCTTGCGCTATCGCGGGTAAGGTAGTGTATATCATTGGTAGCTACTACGGGGATATTGAGCTCTTTTGAAAGTTCCAGGAGGCCTTTATTTACCTTAGTCTGCTGGGGAATCTTATTATCCTGCATCTCAAGATAGAAATCCCCTTTATCAAAGATATCTGTAAATTGGCTGCAGACATTCCTAGCCTGGTCCATATTATCGATCTGTATAAGATGTGGTATCTCACCTTTTAGGCAGGCGGATAAACATACCAGCCCTTTTGCATGTTCTGTCAGGACATCTTTATCAATCCTGGGGCGGTAATAGAACCCTTCCAGATAACCCGTTGTAACCAGATGCGTGAGATTCTTATAACCGATTTCGTCTTTGGCAAGTAGTATTAAATGAAATGAGGCCTCTTGTATGCCATGCGCAGACTTCTCAAACCTGCTCTCCGGGGCCATATAGAATTCGCACCCGATGATCGGCTTTACGCCAAGCTTCATGGCCTGCGAATAAAAGTCCACTGCACCGAACATATTGCCGTGGTCAGTAATGGCAATGGATGGCATCCTATAGGCGCGTACCATCTCTAGCAGGTTGCCTATAAGACATGCTCCGTCTAAGAGACTATACTGGGTATGAACATGGAGGTGCGCAAAATCGGCATGCTTCACTTTATTTACACATTCCTACTCTCTGTGCTGTCTGGAATACCTTTCCCTCAGTCTTTATAGAGGGTGCAATGATAATATCTACCTGCTGCATCTCTTTGATATTGCGCGCGCCAAGGTTTCCCATGGAGGTCTGCAACGCGCCAACGAGATTCTGTGAGCCATCATCCAGCCTTGCAGGCCCAAAGAGTATCTCTTCCAATGTACCTGTTGTTCCTACTCTTACCCTCGTACCTCTCGGTAGGTTTGGGTGCGGCGTAGCCATGCCCCAGTGAAAACCTTTACCAGGCGCCTCTTTAGCACGGGCAAATGCATTGCCGAGCATTACTGCGTCTGCTCCGGATGCAAAGGCCTTGCATATATCGCCGCCTGTAGACATACCGCCGTCAGTTATGATAGGTACGTACTTTCCCTTCTTCTTGTAATAAAGATCCCTTGCTGCAGCACAATCACAAGTAGCTGTAACCTGGGGGACTCCTATTCCCAATACGCCCCTGGTCGTGCATGCTGTACCAGGACCTATGCCTACTAATATACCACTCGTGCCCGTATCCATGAGTTCAAGCGCAGTAGCATAAGTAACACAGTTACCCACAACTACAGGAATCTTCATCTCTTTGCAGAACTTATGAAAATCTAGGGATTTATACTCTGTTGATATATGTTTTACTGTAGTCACTGTAGCCTGCACCACAAATATGGCACACCCTGCCTCCTGGGCAATCTGGCCAAAACGCTCTGCTCTCTGCGGTATAGCGCTTACAACCGGCTTAACCCCGGACTTCTTGATCTCATCGATCCTCTTTGCAATAAGCTTCTCTTTTATGGGTTTAGTATATAAAGACTGGACCAACTCCGTTGCCTCTTCGGATGTTGCCTTGGCTATTCTTTCAAGTATCTCTTCAGGATTGTCATATCGAGTCTGTATGCCTTCGAGGTTTAATACTGCAATACCACCCAGCTTTCCTACTGCCGTGGCAAATTTTACGTCTACCACACCATCCATGGCAGATGCAATTATCGGTACCTGGAATTTGTGTTCACCGATAAAAAAGCTTGGGTCTACTTCATTGGGATTTATAGTAATATATCCTGGGGCAAGCGCAATCTCATCAAATCCATAGCATCGCCTGGCCTTTCTGCCTCTTCCTACCCACATCCCCATATAAGACTCCTTTATAGTTATAGTATTAAAATATCATAATATTGTCAATAAGAAAAACGGCCGAGGTTTATCCTCGGCCGTCTTAATACTTATCTGTGCTTTACGCTCTTAATACATTCCTCCCATACCCCCCATACCACCTGGAGGCATTCCTGCTGGAGCAGCTGGTGCCTTTGTGTCTTCTGGAATGTCCGTTATCATGGCCTCAGTCGTAATCATAAGACCTGAAACAGATGCAGCATTCACAAGAGCGCTTCTAGTAACCTTTGCAGGATCAATGACGCCTGCTTGTATCATATCTGTATACTTATTGTCCTGTGCGTCATATCCTATGTTTGTCTTCTCTTCCTTGATGCGTTGGACAACTACAGAACCTTCCATACCTGCATTTTCAACTATCTGTCTTAACGGTTCTTCAAGAACGCGCTTAATAATGGAGACGCCTATTGCCTCGTCACCCTTAAGCTTAACATTGTCCAACTCTTTAATGCAGCGTATAAGCGCTACTCCGCCGCCCGGTACTATGCCTTCTTCTACTGCGGCGCGTGTTGCATGGAGCGCGTCTTCTACTCTTGCCTTCTTCTCTTTCATCTCGGTTTCAGTTGCAGCGCCTACATTTATCACTGCTACTCCTCCGGACAGCTTGGCAAGACGTTCCTGGAGCTTCTCCTTATCATAATCTGAGTCGCTCGCTTCTATCTGCTTCTTTATCTGGTTAACTCTTGCCTCTATTCCTTCCCTCTTTCCTGCGCCTTCCACTATGGTTGTATTCTCTTTGTCTATGGTGACGCGCTTTGCCCTTCCAAGATCCTGGAGTGAAACATTCTCAAGCTTTATGCCTAGGTCTTCAGTAACAGCCTTACCATTTGTAAGGACCGCTATATCCTCGAGCATAGCCTTTCTTCTGTCTCCATAACCTGGCGCCTTTACTGCACAGCAGGAAAATGTGCCGCGGAGCTTGTTGACTACCAGTGTTGCGAGCGCCTCTCCCTCAGTATCTTCAGAGATTATTAATAGCGGCTTTCCAGTCTTTGCTATCTTCTCTAATAGGGGGAGCATGTCCTTAAGGTTGGATATCTTCTTTTCGTGGATTAATATATAGGGATCTTCGAGTGAACACTCCATCCTCTCTGCATCCGATACAAAATACGGGGAGAGGTATCCCTGGTCAAACTGCATACCTTCTACGACGTCGAGGTTTGTCTTCATGGACTTTGCCTCTTCTACAGTGATAACGCCGTCATTTCCTACTTTCTCCATTGCATCGGCAATCAAGTCGCCGATTGTGCTGTCATTGTTTGCAGCTATCGTTGCTACCTGCGCGATCTCTTTCTTATCCTTCGTCTCTTTTGAGAGCTTCTTTAAGCCTTCTGTTACGCTCTCTACTGCCTTGTCTATGCCGCGCTTCAGTTCCATGGGGTTTGCTCCGGCAGTAACATTCTTTAACCCTTCTTTAAATATGGCCTCTGCAAGTATCGTTGCAGTGGTAGTGCCGTCTCCAGCTACATCTGATGTCTTTGAAGCGACCTCTTTTACCATCTCTGCGCCCATATTTTCATAGGGCTCTTTTAATTCTATCTCTTTTGCTACGGTCACACCGTCTTTTGTAACGGTCGGCGCGCCAAACTTCTTATCGAGTACTACGTTTCTTCCCTTTGGCCCGAGCGTCACCTTTACTGCCTTTGCGAGTTGTTCTACCCCGCGAAGCATTGCACGCCTGGCCTCTTCATTAAATTTAAGCTGCTTTGCCACTTTTATACTCCTCCTTTTAACCTTATTTCAGTATCGCTACTATATCCTCTTCACGCAACATCAAATACTCATCACCCTCTATTGTAAGCTCTGTTCCAGAGTATTTGCCAAATAGCACTTTATCCCCTACCTTTACTTCAGGGGCTACGGTCTTCCCATCTTCTGTCTTTCCCTTGCCTACTGCAACGACTTCTGCTTGCTGAGGCTTCTCTTTTGCAGTATCAGGCAAAAGTATCCCGCCCTTTGTCTTCTCTTCGGCTTCGAGCACCTTTACGAGCACTCTATCACCCAATGGCTTTATCTTTGATTCCACTTTTGTCATGCCTTCCTCCTTTTACAATAATTGGCACTCTATAAGTTAGAGTGCCAATTATACCTAACCCCTCTTCCTATGTCAAGTAAAAAAATAATATTAGGGACGGGGCATTTTGCAAGTTCAGGGGTGTCCCAGAATTAAATGGTGGGATGTCCCCTCCCTAACGCTTATACCTATCTAACCATAGCAAGATACAATCTATGTTTTAACTAATAAGGGGACATCCCAGAGATTGACTATGGGACAGGCCGCCGATTGAAGAATGCCCCGTCCCTATAATGATTGGTGGGTGAGCTGCAGGCCTTTTAAGGTGAGGTTTGTGTCTATTTGCTCTATAGAGTTTGAGTACTTGGCAATGACCTTGGCATCCCCTCCAGTTGCTATGACCTTTACATTCTGGCCATATAAGGCCCTTATCTTAGCTACAATGCCGTCGCATAACATGGCATAGCCATTTAAGATGCCGCTCCTCATGCTATCCTTTGTATCCTTGCCTACAAATGATGAGGGCTTCTTTATCTCTATCTTAGGTAGAAGTGCTGCACGCTGTGTAAGATTCTCCAGTGAGAGGCGTATCCCAGGGAATATGAGCCCGCCCAGGTATTCATCTTTCTTTGATATAACGTCAAATGTAACTGCTGTGCCAAAATCGATTATGACTATATGGCTATCTCTCTCTTTATTATAGATGGCTAATGCAGCTACAGCATTTACTAGTCTATCCTGTCCAACCTGCTCTGGTTTATTATATAAATTCTTTACAGGCGCTTCAATATCCCTGCCAAGGACAAGTATGGGCTTCTTAAATATCCTCTTTAATACTTTTTCAAGGCCTGCCAGGGCATCTGGCATAATATCCGATTCAGCGGAAATAAGCATTATAATGACTGCCTCTATGTCTCGTCTATGCGGCAGCTTATAGACCTCACGGCTGCATTCACTGAGTGAGTACGCAGACTTTGTCGCCATCCTCGCCTGCTCAATAAGACGCTTCCCCTTAAAGACCCCAAACACTATCCCGCTATTCCCAATATCTATTGCCAATAACATAGTCTTGAATAATATCTCCTAAAGTACAAAGATTCGGCAAAAGCGGCGCAGAGGGTTTGCCGTAGCGACAAGCGTAGGCAGACCCGCTGAGCTGTTCTACCTAACTAATGTTACGTCCCCCGCGAGTATCCTCTCATTCAAGCCGTTATCTAATCTTACCACAAGCGACCCATTCTCATCAAGGTCTATTGCCTGCCCCTCAATAGTATGTGTCTTATAAGCTATCTTTACACGTCTATTCAATGTAGCTGAAAGGTTCTTCCACTCTTCAATGATCCGTTTAAATTTGTTCTCTTTAAACAATATATAATGCGTCTCTATATTCTTTAGAAGGGCCTTTGTAAAATCTGTCCTTTGCAAGTCCCTGCCAAGTTCTTTTGATATAGATGTTGCATGCTTAGGGAGGATGTGCGGCTTAATATTCGCATTTATTCCAATCCCCAGGATTACAAAGGCAGTGGAATCCTGCTCTGCCTTAAGTTCAGTGAGTATGCCGCAAAGTTTATTCTTGCCTACTAGTATATCATTTGGCCACTTTATGAGACACTCTATGCCAGTCTTCTCTCTTATGGTCTCAGCCACACTTACAGCAGCTATCAAGGTAATCTTGGCAAGGTCTGTGGGCATCATCTTTGGCCTCAGTATCAATGACAGGTAAATGCCACCTTTGGGTGATGACCATCTCCTACCCATGCGCCCTTTACCTTTGGTCTGTGCCCCGGCTACTACTATCGTTCCGTCGGCTGCGCCCCCCTCTGCCAGTTCATATGCCTTATCATTGGTAGAATTGATTACATCGAATGAATGTATATCTTTGCCGATCGATTTTGTCTTTAGGTTCCACGATAATTCAAGCGCAGTCAATTCATCCGGTGATGATACAAGCCTGTATCCATGGTGCGGCTGCGCCTCTATATCATAGCCCATCTTTCGAAGATGCTCCATGTGCTTCCATATACTAGCACGTGTTACACCCAGTTTCTTCGAAAAATCTTCTCCTGATAAGTAACCGCTCTTTGCCTCTCTAAGAACTTTAAGGATCTTCTCTTCCATAATTCTCCTATACCCTCTTTGATTCCCTTTTAAGTTTCTTTATCTGGTCACGAAGCGCGATCGCCTTTTCAAATTGTAGGTTTCTGGCAGCCAGTTCCATATCACTCTGAAGGCCTGATATTAATGCGTGTATATCATGCTCTTCTCTTGACTCCCCTGCTATATCATTTATATATTCCTGCGCCTTTCTATATGACTCAATGCCTTCTTTGATCGCCTTCTTTATAGTAGTAGGTTTTATATTATTAACCTTGTTAAATTCAAGCTGCGCAGCACGCCTCCTATTACTCTCATCTATAGCCCGTTTCATTGAATCGGTTACAGTATCTGCATACATTATGACTGCGCCATTTACGTTTCGCGCAGCGCGGCCTGCCACTTGTATGAGAGAGGTCTGGCTGCGTAAAAAACCCTCTTTGTCAGCATCCAGGATAGCAACTAAAGATACTTCGGGTAGATCGAGCCCTTCTCTAAGCAAGTTTATCCCTACAAGGCAGTCAAACTTCTTAAGGCGAAGATCTCTTAAGATCTCTACTCTTTCGAGTGCATCTATCTCAGAGTGTAGGTACTTTACTTTTATACCGCTCTTTGACAAATACATGGCAAGGTCCTCTGACATTCTCTTGGTAAGGGTCGTGACAAATACCCTCTCCTTATTCCTGGCCCTGGCCTTTATCTCATCTATAAGATCGTCTATCTGCCCTTCAGTCGGCTTTATCGTTATTACAGGATCTACCAGGCCTGTTGGCCTTATTATCTGTTCTGCGATTAGCTTAGACTTCTCTCTTTCATATTGTGCAGGGGTTGCAGATACATACATGACATTGCCTGTAAGTTTCTGGAATTCTTCAAATTTAAGCGGTCTATTATCGAGCGCAGACGGCAGCCTGAAACCATAGTCTACCAGTGTCTCTTTTCTTGCTTTGTCGCCGAGATACATACCCCGCAATTGCGGCATCATTACATGGGACTCGTCTATTATCGTGAGAAAGTCCTTTGGAAAGTAATCTATTAAACATGCTGGCCTAGAACCCGGTGCCCTTGCTGAGAGGTGGCGGGAATAATTTTCAACGCCACTGCAATAACCGAGCTCTTCTAACATCTCTAAATCATAATTTGTCCGCGACTCAAGGCGCTGCGCCTCAAGTAATTTATTATTTTCATGCAGGAACTTAAGACGTTCTCTTAACTCTTCCTTTATAGTGGCAGATGCGCTCTTTATCTTATCTTCTGTAGTAACAAAGTGCTTTGCAGGATAGATGGCTATTCTTTCAAGATCTCTTACTCTCTTACCAGTGACCATATTCACTTCTGCTATTCTCTCTATCACATCCCCTAAAAATTGCACCCTATATACAGTATTCCTATATGCTGGATAGATCTCAAGTGTATCACCTTTAGCGCGAAAACGTCCTCTTTGAAGATCATAGTCATTTCTTGTGTACTGTATCTCAATAAGCCTCTTAATGGCATCTTCCCGTGAGAGCTCTTTTCCTGCCTCCAGAAACAAGAGTAGCTCTCTGTAGTCACCGGGAGAGCCGAGATTATATATGCAGGATACACTGGCCACTACTATGATATCATCACGAGACATAAGAGAGCTCGTAGTAGATAAACGCAGCTTGTCAATCTCATCATTTATGGATGCATCTTTTTCAATATACGTATCGGTCTGGGGCACATATGCCTCAGGTTGATAATAATCATAATAGCTTACAAAATACTCGACGGCATTATCCGGAAATAACTCTTTGAATTCACTGTATAGCTGTGCAGCAAGGGTCTTGTTGTGTGATATTACGAGTGTAGGTTTACCAAGGTTGGCTATTATATGTGCTGCAGTAAAGGTCTTACCGCTTCCAGTGACACCCAGGAGAGTATTGTGCGCCTTATTGGAACGGAAGGCGGCGCTCAGCTCTTTTATGGCCCTGGGCTGGTCACCCTGGGGCTTCATCTTCGTCTTTATCTTAAATTTAGCCATAAATCTCTAAGGAAAGGTCTAAGGACTTAACAGAATGAGTAATGGATCCGATCGAAATAACATCAGGCTTCTCTTTGGCATAAGATTCGATCGTATCGAGTGTAATATTTCCGGATACCTCTATGATGGTCTTTATACCCAGCTTCTTTCGTATGCCAATCGCCTTCTTAACATCTCCTGCCTTAAAATTGTCGAGCATTATAATGTCAGGCCTGCCTTTAAGTGCTGATTCAAACTCTTCAAGGTCATTTACTTCTATCTCGATCTTTATATTCTTCTGTACGCTCTTTCTCATCTCTTTGACTATTCTTACCATCTTATCTTTCTTGCAATCTATGACCTTAAGGTGGTTATCCTTGATAAGTACCTGGTCCCACAATCCCATACGGTGATTATATCCTCCGCCTGCCTTGACCGCGTACTTTTCAAGATACCTTAGATTGGGTGTGGTCTTTCTCGTATCCATTACCTTTACACCATAAGGTGCACATATCTTTACAAATGCATTTGTCTTGGTAGCAATGCCGCTTAAATATGACAAAAAGTTTAAGGCAGCCCTCTCTCCTGTAAGTATGCCTCTTGCAGGGCCTTCAAGATAACAGAGCACCTTATCCTTATAGATAGGGTCTCCATCCTTTACCTGTGGTCTAAATTTTATATCCTTATCCAGATATTCGAATATGACTTCACATATAGGGAGGCCTGCAGCTATACCGTCCTCCCTGGTAATGATATCTGCCCGTGCCTTTACATTCTTCTGGATAAGGTTTGCCGTGGTAACGTCTATCGGCCCTATATCCTCTTTTAAGGCTCCCTTGATTATCCTGGCTATTCTGTCTTTGTCTAGCATATCTTGGACTTTAGTTTGTTAATCTCTGATTTTGTTAAATGGCGGCATGACCCTATTCTTAACCCGCCAAGTTCCAGCGGGCCAAAGCCAGTACGTTTCAGTCTGAGCACTGGGCAATCCGCTGTTGCAAAGATCTCCCTTATCTGGCGCTTTCTGCCTTCGTATAATGAGATAGCAAGATGCGTCTTCTTAATGGTCTTCTGTAATATCTTAATCTTGCAACGGGCAGTGCGCACGCCATTTAAGAATATTCCCTTTTCCAATCTCTCTTTCTTAGACTCATCGAGCGCACCCTTTACTACTACGTCGTAACGCCTCTCTATCCTGAAGCTTGGATGCGTAAGCCTGTGGGTCATCTCTCCGTCATTTGTAAATAAGAGGAGCCCTGATGTATCCTTATCAAGCCTGCCTACATAATGCAGCCGACACTTAACTTTTGGTAGAAGGCTGAATGCAGTCGAACGGCCATGCGTATCAGAGGCAGTCGTTATAATACCCTTTGGTTTATTCAGGACAATATAGACCTTCTCCTTCTCTAGGATGAGTCTCTTGCCGCGATAAGTTATCACATCTTTTGAAAGATCTATTCTCTTTCCCGGCTCAGTCACAACAAGGCCATTTACCCTGACTGCGCCTTCTTTAATAATGGCTGCGCTCCTTCTCCTTGATGCGCAGCCGGAATGTGAAAGCACAAGTTGCAGCCTCATATGATCTATTCCAGACTCTTGAGATTAATATTTAAATTCTTGATCTGTACTTCTAGCTCCTGGTGTGTCGTCTTAAACTTCTCCACTACGTTCTTTGGCGCGCTCTTTTGGATCTTCTTT
>CAYLIX010000001.1:0-1402 GCA_964383775.1 uncultured Planctomycetia bacterium | reverse complement strand
GAGTTTCACTGAAAGGCTCTTTGATCTGGCTTCAAGTTCAACGAGCTTTTTATTTAACCTGGACTTTTCAGCCTCGTAATCAATAATACCTTCGAGCGGCACAAATATCTCAACACCCTTTGACACGCCGACAGCAGATGCCTTTGGTTTCTTAAGGGCCTTATCTATTGTGAGCGTATCTATCTTTGCAAGGCTCTTTATGTAAGATGCATTATCACTCAATATCTTTCCCAGCTTTACATCACCGGGTTTTAAGAGCACGGTTATGGCCTTGCGCTGTTCAATATTCCAACTAGAGCGTATATTCCTTATAGAGGTGATCACTTCTATGATCCTGGCCATGGCCTCTTCTGCGGAATCATCCATGATCTGTCTCTGTATATGCGGCCAACTGCTTACCACTATTGAATCGCCCTCGTGCGGTATGGCCTGCCAGATCTCCTCTGTTATAAATGGCATGAATGGATGCATCATACGCAATGACTTCTCCAGCACCTTATATAATACGACCTGGGTCTCTTTGGTCTCAAACGTCGGCTTTGCAAGCTCCAGATACCAGTCACAGAATTCATGCCAGAAGAATTCATATATAAACTTTGCCGCTTCATTTATCCTGTAATTATCCAGATACTTTCCTACTGATTCAAGTGTATGGTAAAACCTTGAGAGTATCCAGCGTTCTTTAAGATCTAGTTTTGTCTTATCAAAGAAAGTACAGAGATCTGTATTGATCTTCTCTTTATCCAGGTTCATAAGCGTAAGGCGCGAAGCATTCCAGATCTTATTTGCAAAGTTTCGCCCCATCTCAAACTTATCTCTCGATAGATATACATCCTGGCCTACTGCAGTAATGGAGATTATGCTGAAGCGTAAGGCATCTGCGCCAAACTCTTTAATTATATCGAGCGGGTCTATGATATTACCGAGTGATTTTGACATCTTGGTACCAGTGGCATCTCTTACTGTACCGTGAATATAGATGTCTTTAAAGGGTACTTCTCCCATAAATTCCAATCCCGCCATTATCATCCTTGCAACCCAGAAGAATATTATCTCCTGGGCAGTAACGAGTGTATTGGTGGGATAGAAACGTTTGAGGTCTTCAGTCTTATCAGGCCAGCCCAATGTAGAGAATGGCCAAAGCCACGAAGAGAACCATGTATCCAGGACATCAGGGTCCTGCACCACATCATTGGAATTGCACTTTGGGCATTTCAATACAGCCGTCTTTGAGATGATGGTGCCATCTTGACCCTTTTTTTGGCATGCCTTGCAATAGTAAACAGGGATCCTGTGGCCCCACCATATCTGGCGCGATATACACCAGTCTCTTATATTCTCCATCCAGTTGAGATAGACCTTTGTCCATCTCGCTGGATAGAAGACAATTTTCTTATCCCTT